>CACGJS010000017.1 GCA_902573385.1 uncultured Pelagibacteraceae bacterium
TTTGACTTTATTACAAGAAAGCAAGCTATTAACGAGATAACAGGTATATAGATAGGTAAATAAATTCTTTTAAGTAATTCTTGAACTACCTCATTGTAAAATTGAGGTGTACACTTCAAGTAAAAATTTTCTTTTAATACTTTTTCTTTAAGTAAAATATTTACTACACAACTAAATAAAGTAAAAGTTTTATGTTCTTGTATTTTTGGCCAAGTAGTAGTTTTGGTAGTGTATTTAGACAAATTAAATTTTGTTTCTCCAAAATCCAAAGATACTATTTCTTCATCTTCAATATTAATAATTTTTCCTTCTTTTAAAATTAAAAAATTTTCATTTTTAAAAATGTTTAAATAACCTTTTTTAGCATAAATAATTTGTGAACTACCATCATCAAGTTTATCTTTTAAAAGAATATTAAACATTTCTCCTTTACTATTTTTTTTTTCAATAAAAATTGTTAGATTTTCTACAGTATCAATAAATTTTTTTTCTTTAAGTAAAGAGGGAAAAAAATCAATAGTTGAAGTTCTAATAAAAGATCTTGCCAGGTTCTGACTTTTTGGAACAACAATTGTCGTTAATAAGATCTGGATTATCAAATAAATTAGAGAAAATTTAACAAAAGTTTTAGCAAAATTTTCTTTTGTAATCCCATTTGTCCAAAAAATTAAAAGCTCATTATTATTTTCATATTTATTGAATGTATAGAATAATGATAAAAACAGGATAAATGGAAATATTGCACTTAAGATTTTAGGAAAATTTAAGAGTGTATAGTAAAAATAAACCTGAAAGCCATGACCATCCTCAACAATAAAATCCAAAAAGTTTACTGCTTGAATTACCCATACTATAGATCCTAATGATATTAAAACTATTAAAAAAAAAATATTAATATCAAATATAATTTTTTTAAAAATTTTTTTTTTCATTGAAATTCCTTAAAGAAGAACATATATAACTTTCAACCCTTAATATATATTATAAATTTATGAGTGTTCAAGTTTTCTATAAAAACAAAGCTAATTCAAATAATTACGTATTATTCGTAGAAGAAGGTTTCAAAATTAAAGGGATAAAAAAACATATTTCTAATGCAGAATTTACGTACATAAATGATTTATTGAAAACAAGTGATTTAAAAAAAAATTTACTTGTTTTTGAGGTTAGTTCTAAAAAAAAAATAATTTTGATATCTATCAAAAAAAATCTAAAAACTTCAGACATAGAAAGCTTAGGAGCAGAATTTTATGGATATATAAATTATGGTAAGAAAAGCGAGTATACTTTAAATACTGATAGCATTAATAGTACAGTTGAAAATTTTATAGGTTATTTCTTGCATGGTTTAAAATTAAAATCTTATGAATTTAATATTTACAAATCTAAAAAGAATATAAGACTTATTTTGATAAATATAATTGGAAAAAGAAATAAACTTACAATAAAAAATGAAATAAGATTTAAAGCAATAGAAGCCGGTACTTTTTTTGCAAGAGACTTAGTTTCTGAACCACCAAATGTTCTTAATCCAAGGGAATACACAAATAGACTATTAAAGTTAAAAAAATTAGGAATTAAAGTAACAACTTATAATGAGGCACAACTTAAAAAATTAGGAATGCATTCGTTATTAGGAGTTGGAAGAGGAAGTATAAATGAATCGTTTCTTGTTACGTTAGAGTGGAATGGAAATAAAAAAGATAAAAAGTCTCCCTTATCTTTTGTGGGTAAAGGAGTTTGTTTTGATACAGGTGGTATTTCTTTAAAGCCTGCAAAATTTATGGAAGAAATGAAATATGATATGGCAGGTTCAGCTGTTGTTGCTGGGTTAATACAAACTTTAGCAATTAGAAAAGCAAAAGTAAATGCTGTTGGTGTAGTTGGTTTAGTTGAAAACATGCCAGGGGGTAATGCTCAAAGACCAGGAGATATAGTTAAAGCCTATAATGGAAAAACTATTGAAGTTTTAAATACAGATGCTGAAGGAAGATTGGTTTTAGCTGATGCTTTAAGTTTTACTGAAAAAAAATTTAAACCAAAATTCATGATTGATCTTGCAACTTTAACAGGTGCGATAATAATTGCTCTAGGAGAAGAATATGCTGGTTTATTTTCTAACAATGAAGAATTATCAAAAAAATTATTTAATGTAGGTGAAAAAGTAAAAGAAAAAGTTTGGAGACTTCCACTACATGAGAATTATGATAAACTAATGAATTCTCCAATAGCAGATATTCAAAATATTAATTATTCAGGTGGTGCTGGATCAATTACAGCAGCACAATTTTTACAAAGATTTGTAACAAATAAAACACCTTGGGCTCATTTAGATATAGCAGGAATGGCTTTTTCAAAAAAAGCTGCAAATTTAAATCCAGGTGGCGCAACTGGTTTTGGGGTAAGATTATTAAATCAACTAATAGAGGAACATTATGAATAATTTAGAACAAACTTTATCAATTATTAAACCTGATGCTGTCGAAAGAAATTTAGACAATGAAATTAAAGAGATGTTTAAAAGTAATGGCTTTAGTATTTTGAAAGAAAAAAAAATTAAAATAACCAAGACTGAAGCAGAGCAGTTTTATAAAGTACATGAAACAAAGCCTTTTTATAATGATTTATGTGCGTACTTATCATCTGGTGCAATTGTAGTTATGATACTTGAAAAGGAGAATGGAGTATTAGCAAATAGGGAATTGATGGGAGCAACAAATCCCAAGGATGCAGAAGAAGGAACAATAAGAAAAAAATATGGAATTTCTATTGATAAAAATTCAGTTCATGGTTCTGATAGCATAGATAATGCTAAAATAGAAATAGATTTTTTTTTTAAAGATTAATTAAAAATTTTTAGGATAGCGGCAGGATATAGCTTGTGTTCTTCCTTAAGAACTCTTTTTGAAAGTGAGATAAAGTCATCTTTAGCAGTAATTTTAACTTTTTTTTGTAAGATTATTTTACCAGAGTCTAATTTTGAGGTTACGTAATGGACTGAACACCCCCCATATTTATCTTTATTTTTGATAGCTTTTTCATGAGTGTTCAAACCTTTATATTTAGGAAGAAGAGAAGGATGAATATTAATTATTTTCCCATCAAATTTTTTTATAAAATTCTTAGATAAAATCCTCATAAAACCAGCTAAACAAATTAAACTTATTTTTTCTTTTTTTAATAATATTAAAATTTTTTTTTCTATATTTTTTAAATTTTGAAAATTAAATATTTTTTTTCTAATATTAAATTGATTTGCATATTTTAATCCTTTAGCTTTATTGGTATTAGAAATAATCAAATTGATTGAAATAGGAGTTTTTTTTATTTTAGAAAATTTAATTAGATTTTTAAGATTACTACCAGTTCCGGAAATAAATACTGCAGTTTTAAATTTCTTAAGACCAGTCAATTTTTCCATTAAATTTTACTTTATTTTTTCCTTTAACTATTTTTCCAATTACATATGGTTTGAATTCTTTCGTAAAGTTTTTTTGAATTTTATTTAAATTTTTAGGGTTAACTATTAAACAAAAACCAATCCCGCAATTAAATGTTTTTAACATTTCTTTATCTTCTATATTATTTTTTTTTAACCATTTAAAAATTTTTTTAGTTTTAATTTTATTTAAATCAATGTCTGCAATCATCCCATCTGGAATTATTCTTTTAATATTATCTGCAATTCCGCCACCGGTAATATTTGCGCATCCTTTTATAAGATTATTATTGATTAGGTTTAAAACTTCTTTTACATATATTTTTGTAGGTTTAATTAGTTCTTTTTTTAAAAATTTATTATTTTTTAAATTAATTTTATTTTTATTAAGAATATATCTAACAAGAGAGTATCCATTTGAATGTATTCCGTTAGAAGGTATAGCTAACACTAAGTCATTTTTTTTAATATTTTTTTTATGTAAAATTTTTTTTTCATCAACGATACCAACTGCAAAACCAGCTATATCAAATTTTCCTTTTTCATAAGTTCCTGGCATTTCTGCAGTTTCTCCACCAACTAATTCACAATTAGAAATTTTACAACCTTTTACTACCCCTTTAAGGATAGATTTTAGTTTTTTTAAATCAATTTTGTTAATTGATATGTAGTCTAGAAATATTAATGGTTTTGCTCCTTGAACAATTAAGTCGTTTACGCTCATAGCTACCAAATCAATGCCAATTGAATCATATTTGTTAAGAGTGTTTGCTATTTCTACTTTTGTTCCAACACCATCAGTACAGGCAACAATTTTTGGGCTTTTTAAATTACCTGGAATGTCTGTGATTGAGCCAAAACCACCAATGTTTTTAAACTTTTTTTTGCCTTTATTATTTGATGAAATATTTGATATGAATTTAACAAAATTATCTGCAGCATTTATGTTTACACCACTTTTTTCATAGGTAAATTTTTGTTTTTTCATTAGTATCAAATATGCAAATTAATAAAAAATTAAATAATTTTAGTAAACTATATATATTTTTTTTTTCATCCATTCTATTTATAAATATAATTTTCTTAACATCTTTAAAAGCTAATTCATTTCAAATATTAGATCTTGAGATTTCTGAGCCTTTTGAACTAAATTTTAACAAAGAAAAAGTTATAGAAAAAGGATTTAAACAAGCTTTCAAAGAATTGATCTCACAGATTACAACTTCAGGTGATAAAAAAAAAATTAAAGATATAAACTTAAACGATGCTAAAAATTTGATCGACTCTTTTACAATGAGTAATGAAAGATTTATAAATGAAACGTATATAGTTAATTTTGATGTAAATTTTAATAAAAAAAATACTTTACTGTTTTTCAAGGAAAAAAATATTTTTCCATCTATTCCTATAAAAAAAGAATTAATTTTAATACCTATTTTAGTAGATTTAGAATCTGATAATGTATTTTTATTTAACGATAATATATTTTATGAAAAATGGAATAAAAAAAATGAAAGATTTGATTTATTAAATTATATTTTACCAACTGAAGATATAGAGGATTTAAGTTTAATTTCACTTAATAGTAATTCTATTGAAGAATATGATTTTAAAAAAATAATCGAAAAATACGATATGGAAGATTATATTATAGTTATTATCTATAAAAATAAAGAAAACTTACAAATTTTATCAAAAATGAATTTAAATCAATACTTTAAAATAAACAATGAAAGATTTAATGATATTAATTTATCAAGTGAAAAAGATTTTTATCCTGTTCTGAAAAAATTAAAAATAATTTATGAAGATTATTGGAAAAAAATAAATCAAATAAATACTTCTATTAAACTTTCTTTAACAATTTCAATTAACGCTAAACAATATAATAAGATTAAAGCTTTTGAGGACACTTTAATTAAACTCGATTTAGTGGATAGTTATGAAATTTTAAAATTTGATAATCAAAATATTTATATAAAAATTATTTATAATGGAGTTCCCGATAAATTTATTAAAGATTTAAGTGCTGAAAATATTATAATAAATAATGATAAATCAATTTGGACAATTGAATGAAAGATTTGAATCAACTTTTATTAAACTTTGATTATAAGCAAAATTTTAAAGATAATGATTTTTATGTAAGTAAAAGTAATTATTTTGCATTTAATATTATTAATAGTTGGCCCAAATGGGAAAAAAATTTCTTAAATATTTGTGGAGATAGGTATTCAGGTAAATCACATTTAATTAATATCTTCTTAAAAAAATTCAAAGGAATTATTATTGACGCTAATTCGTTTGAAAATAAACATTTAAATATGATTAAAACATTTGAGAACGTAATACTTGAAAATTTTACTGAAAAAATTGATGAGCAATTAATTTATTCTTTATTTAATACTATCGACCAAGACAATAAATACTTAATTATTAATTCAATAATACCTATTGAAAAATTAGATTTAAAATTAATTGATTTGCGATCAAGAGCAAAAAACTGTTTAATTGCACATATTGAAAAACCTGATGACGATTTAATGTTTGCTCTTATTTTAAAAAATCTTTCTGACAGACAAATTGTGATTGATAAAAAATTGATTGATTACATCATTAAAAGAATAGATAGATCATATGGAAAAATATTTGAATTCATATATAAAGTTGACAACGTTAGTTTAAAAAGAAAAAAATCAATAGACTTTAAAATTATTAAAGAAGTACTAGGAGATTAATTGAACAAATATAGAACTCATAATTGTAATCAACTAAATAAGAAAAACAGTGGTGAAAACATTATTTTATCTGGTTGGATAAACAAGAAAAGAGATCATGGTAATCTTTTATTTATTGACCTTAGAGACAATTATGGTTTGACACAATGTATTATTGATAAAAGTAATCCTAGTTTTAAAGAATTAGAAAAAATTCAGCTAGAAAGTGTTATTAAAGTAATTGGAAATGTGGTTGTTAGAGATAATGAAACAATAAATAATGATCTTAATACTGGAGAGATTGAAGTAAATATTATTTCATTTGAAATACTTGGAAATTGTAAAGAACTTCCTATGCCAGTTTTTAGTGATCAAGAATATTCTGAAGAAATTAGACTTAAATACAGGTTTTTAGATTTAAGAAGAAAAAAAATTCATGAAAATATAATATTAAGATCTCAAGTAATTTCTTTTATCAGAAGCGAAATGTTAAGACTTGGTTTTTTAGAATTTCAAACTCCTATATTAACATCTTCAAGCCCAGAGGGTGCAAGAGATTTCTTGGTTCCAAGCAGATTAAATCCTGGAAAATTTTATGCGCTACCACAAGCGCCCCAGCAATTCAAACAATTGATTATGGTATCAGGGTTTGATAAATATTTTCAAATTGCACCATGTTTTAGAGATGAAGATGCAAGAGCAGATAGAAGTCCAGGTGAATTTTATCAATTAGATTTAGAAATGTCTTTTGTCGAACAAGAGAATATTTTTGAAGTTGTTGAAAAATTAATGATTAATATTTTTGAAAAATTCTCTTCAAAAAATTTATTATATAAAAAATTCCCAAGAATTTCTTATGAAGATTCGATGATCAAATACGGTTCAGACAAACCAGATTTAAGGAACCCTTTATTAATCTATGATTTAACAAATATTTTTACAAGAGAAGATGTTTCATTTGATATTTTTAAAAAACTTGTAAAATCAGGCTCTAAAGTTAGATGTATAGTAACCAAAAATACAAAAGATAAACCAAGAAGCTTTTTTGATAATATTGATAAATGGGCAAAAGAACAAGGTGCTTCAGGTCTAGCATATTTTACAATTGAAAAAGATAAAAAAATTTCAGCTAAAGGACCTGTAGGAAAATTTTTTTCAGAGGAATCTTTAAAAGAAATAATGAGAATTACTTCTGCAGATAAAGGAGATAGTTTATTTTTTGCTTGTGGGAAAAAAAACGATGTAGAGAAAATTTCATCACAAGCAAGAGAAAAAATAGCTAATGATTTAGATCTAATTGATGAAACTAAATTTGCATTTTGTTGGATAGTTGATTACCCCATGTTTGAAATAGATGAGGTGACAAACCAAATTAAGTTTAGTCACAACCCATTTTCAATGCCTCAAGGAAATATTAAAGATATTGATTTTGAAAAACCTTTAGATATTAAAGCTTATCAATATGATATTGTTTGCAATGGTGTTGAATTATCTTCTGGAGCCATAAGAAATCATGTACCAGAATTAATGTACAAACTATTTTCAATCGCTGGATACAACAAAAAACAAGTAAATGAAAAATTTAGTGGAATGATTAATGCCTTAAGTTATGGAGCACCACCTCATGGAGGTATAGCACCTGGAATAGATCGTATTGTCATGTTACTAGCTAATGAAAAAAATATAAGAGAGGTTACAATGTTTCCCATGAATCAAAATGCAGAAGATTTAATGATGAACGCTCCATCAGAAGTTTCAGATAACCAACTCAAAGAATTAAGCTTAATGTTAAAAAAGAAAAAATAAAATCTATTTTTTTCCTTTTAAATTAATTTTTATATCAGATAAATCAACCAGGTTTTTCTTATAATTATTTCTTACAAAACCTTTACTCGTTATATCTTTTACAAGTTTTAAGAATTGATTTTGATCTTCGGAGCTTTCATCATCACTATTATTCTTATCAGATTCTCCTATAGAAGGTGTATGAGCTAAATCCTCTCTATTTTGATAAGAAATAGCCAATTCTCTAAAAATATAATCTAGTATAGATGAAGCACTTAAGATCCTATCGTTACCATGAACTTTTCCTGATGGTTCAAATTTAGTATCAACATAAGCGTTTATAAATTCATCAAGTGGAACCCCGTACTGCAATCCAAGTGATATAGCTATTGCAAAATTATTCATTAAAGCTTTAACTAATTCACCTTCTTTACTAGTATCAATAAAAATTTCACCTATTTTTCCATCTTCGTATTCACCTGTATGAAGATAAACTTTATGATCACCGATAGTGGCTTTTTGAATGTATCCTTTTCTTCTATCTGGCATACCAAATCTTTTACTAACACCTTCGTTTATTTTTTTAACAAAAGTTTGATTGCTATCATTTGATATTATTTTAGGTTGAGTTTTTTCAGTTATTATATCTAATTTTTTTGTATCAATTATTTTACTCTTTGAATCTAGATTTTTTGTTTTTCTGGTGTCTAATTTAACATCCAATACCTCAAATTTACCATCATCTCTCTTTTCCAGGTTTAATAACTCTTTTTCATTAATATTATCCAAAAAATGAGTAACTTTGAAGCTGCAAGTGTAATAGGTTTCTACTGAATATTTTGCCATTTTTCCTTTTTTTAAAATTTATTTTGAATCTTGAGATAATTAATTTATATACAAAATCATACTTTAGTCTAATTTAATTTATACAATTTTGAATTGAACTAAACACTAAAATTAAATGTTGACATTATTAAAAAAAATTTTCACTTGGTGGAATCAATATACCTTAGGAACAAAAATTTTGACAATTTTTTCTGGAAAATTTGTAGGCAATGATGATTTTGGAAATAAATATTATGAAAGTAAATCTGGTAAACGATGGGTTATATACAAAAATGAGATTGACGCATCAAAGATACCAAATGAATGGTATTCTTGGATTCATTTTATAAAAAATAAAATAGAAAACAATCATGAAGTGAAAAAATATCATTGGCAAAAACCACACCAATCAAACCAAACAGGCACTAATAACTCTTACCACCCTCAAAAAAGAAATAATGAAATTCATAAAAAATACAAAAGTTGGAAAAGTTAATTTTTTATATTTTTTAATTATATTGACTTTTACAAGTTATTATTCAATAGCTATTTCACAAGAACCCCCAAATTCTTTGTTGGGTAACTTTATAGAAATAAAAGTTTTAGACAAAGTGAGTTCTAAGAATCATGTTCTTAAGATTAAGATTGGTGAAGAAAAAATTTTCAAAAATATTTTAATAAAACCTTTAAAGTGTAAAAATTCTAAGTTTGATGATAATCCTGAAATTGTTGCTTATCTTCAAGTTAGAGATTTGACTAATACTGATAACAACGAGGTTTTTGTATTTAATGGTTGGACTTTTTCATCTAGTCCCTCTATTAGACCTTTTGATCATCCAGTTTACGATATTTGGTTGACTAAATGTTATTATTAAATAATTTTTTCTTTATCTAGCCAGCTTACATTAAAATCAGAATTAAGAAATTTTTTGTGATTTAGTAAGGTTTTATGAAGTGGTATAGTAGTCGTTATACCATCTATTACAAATTCATCTAAAGAACGATTCATTCTTTGAATAGCTTCAGTTCTGTTTCTTCCATGGCAAATTAGCTTACATATCATGCTATCATAATAAGGTGTTACTTTGTAACCTTGAAAAATTGATCCATCTACTCTAGTTCTAAAACCTGACGGTTGATGGCACATTCCGATCACACCAGGTGATGGTTGAAAATTTTTACTTGCATCTTCTGCATTAATTCTACATTCAATTGCATGACCTCTTGGATTTATATCTGATTGATTGAGAGCTGTTTCACCAGTAAATGCAATAAAGATTTGTTCTTTTATAATATCTATTCCTGTAATCATTTCTGTAACAGGATGTTCAACTTGAACTCTAGTATTCATTTCAAGAAAATAAAATTTTTTATTTTCATAAATAAACTCTACTGTACCAGCTCCTTCATAACCAATTTTACTTACCATATTTACCGTTTTTTCAAAAAGATCTTTTCTAATTTCATCCGTTAAAACTGGACTTGGAGATTCTTCTATTAATTTTTGATGTCTTCTTTGAACAGAACAATCTCTTTCATGTAAGTGAACAGTTCTATTTTTACCTGATAAAACTTGAACTTCTATATGTCTTGGATTTAGAAAAAATTTTTCAATATAAACCTCATCATTTCCAAAGTATTTTTGAGCTTCAGATTTTGCTGTCGAGAACAATGTTTCAATTTCTTCTTCTTTATGTACTATTTTCATACCTTTGCCACCACCTCCACCTGAAGCTTTAATTAAAACTGGTAAACCTATTTTATTACAAAGTTCTTTTGCTTGTATTATATCTTTTACTCCTCCTTCAGAGCCTTCTATCACTGGCAATCCATACTCTTTTGCAATTTTTTTTGCTTGAATTTTATCACCCATCATTTTTATTAATTTAGAAGAAGCTCCAATAAATTTAATTTTATTTTCTTCAAGAATTTTTGCGAAGTTTGAATTTTCAGATAAAAAACCATAACCAGGGTGAACAGCATCAGCCTTTGTTAATTCAATAGCAGACATTAATGCTGGTATATTCAAATAACTGTTTGCAGGTTGATGGGATCCAATACACACACTTTCATCTGCCATCCTTACATGCATACTTTCTCTATCAACATCAGAATGAACAGCTACAGTGGCTATACCCCATTCCTTACAAGCGCGAATAATTCTAACTGCAATTTCCCCACGGTTCGCAATTAGTATTTTTTTAAACATTAATCTAAGATTATAATAGTTTGACCAAACTCAATAGGTTGACCATCTTCAATACAAATCTCTCGAACAACCCCGTCTGCTGTTGAAGGTATATGATTCATAGTTTTCATAGCTTCTATGATCATTATAGTGTCGCCTTTTTTAATTTTTTTTCCAATTTCTACAAAACTTTTAGCCCCCGGTTCTGGAGAACGGTAAGCTGTACCGATAATTGGCGAAGTAATTTTTATTCCAGTAAAATTTTTATTTTCTTTAGTTTCTATATTTTTTTGTACTTTTAAATCCGAATTTTTTTCTGATTTTTTTAACGAATTATCTGATGGAGCATGTTGCCATTTAGAAACTTTTATTTTAAGGTCTTTATCCGCGTATTCTAGTTCTGATAAGCCTAGTTCATCTAAACAATTAGTTAATTCTTTAATTTTATCTTTATCTATTTTCATTTTTTAGAAGGTTTTGCATTGAAATTATGGCCAAAATATAACCATGGTCACCTAAACCAAAAATACCACCACTTACTACATCGCTTATTAATGATTTTTTTCTGAATTCTTCTCTTTTATATATATTAGATATATGAATTTCAATAATTGGTTTTTTAAAAATATCTAAAGCATCTCTAATAGCTACAGAAGTATGAGTAAAACCAGCGGCATTAATAATTATTCCATCAAAATTATTTTTAGCTTCTTGTATAAGGGTAACTATCTCACCCTCAATATTTGATTGTGTAAATTTTAAATTAATATCTAGTTCTTTTGCTTTTTCTAAACAATTTTTTTTTAATTGATCGAAAGTTATTGACCCATATTGTGATTGTTCTCTTTCACCTAATAGATTAAGATTTGGACCATTAATAATTAAAATTTTATTATTCATTGTTCAATTATATAGTATGAAAAAAATAAAAAAAATAAAAATCAAAGTAAATGGTAAAATATCTATTATTTCTAATGATTTAACTTTATTAGCTTATATTAAGAAATTAAAGATACCATTAAATAAAGTAGCAATTGAATTAAACTGTGAAATAATAGACAAAAATGAACTTAAAAATTTTAAAATTAAAAAAAACGACAAAATTGAAATTGTTCATTTTATAGGTGGAGGATAGAATTTGAAAGCTGATCATTTTTTAATAGCAAAAAAAAAGTTTAAGTCTAGATTAATAGTTGGTACTGGAAAATATAAAAGTATGTCAGAATGTGCAAAAGCAATTGAAATTTCAGGAGCAGATATAGTTACGGTTGCAGTGAGAAGAGTAAATATTTCAGATAAAAAAAAACCTTTATTAATGGATTATATAAATCCTAAAAAGATAACTTATTTACCAAATACAGCTGGATGCTTTAATTCAATAGAAGCTTTAAGAACATTGAGACTTGCTAGAGAGATCGGTGGATGGAAATTAGTAAAATTAGAAGTGCTAGGAGATAAAAAAAATCTATTTCCAGATATGATAGAAACTTTAAAATCAACTGAAATATTAAGTAAAGAGGGTTTTAAAGTAATGGTGTATTGTACAGATGACCCTTTAATGGCAAAAAGATTAGAAAATGTTGGAGCTTGTGCAATTATGCCTTTAGCTGCTCCAATTGGATCAGGATTAGGAATTCAAAATCAAACTAATATAAAAATTATTAGAAGCCAGACAAAACTTCCATTAATTATTGATGCAGGTTTAGGACAAGCCTCAGATGCAGTTATTGCAATGGAGTTAGGATGCGATGGAGTATTGGTTAATACAGCAATAGCGAAAGCAAAAAAACCATTTGAAATGGCAAAAGCGATGAAGCATGCTGTAATCTCTGGAAGATATTCATATCTTTCAGGGAGAATTTTAAAGTCAGATTATGCTAAGCCTTCTTCTCCTCTAAAGGGGTTGATTTAGTTTTTTTAAAATATTTTTTTTTATAGAATTTTTTCTTTTTAAAATCATTTTTTTTATAACTACTTTTACTAATAATGTTTTTTGAATTATTTTTACCATTGTCTTTTTTAATATCTTCTAGGTTTTTTAACTTTGTGATCATTTCTATTTTTTCTATAGTCTTTTTAGTTTTATTTTGAAGATTAATACTATATTCTGGTATAATTAGAGAATTATCAGATATAATATCAATTTTTATTTTATTTTTTCCTTCGAAGTATTTTAAATCTTCAATAAAGTTTTCTTTCATAAAGTTAGATATTTTTTCACAAATTCTAAGTTCTACGAACTTAGCTTTATTTAAAACCGATTTAACTTCAATTAATTTTAAAACTCTTAAGGCAAAAGATTCATCTGTAAGTGCTACTTCCCATTTAACTGTACTTTCTCTTAGTCTTTGTCTCGACATCTCTAGTAAACCAAAATTACTAATTCTACCTATTTGAATTCTAGCTCTATCAGTTCTACATTTTTCTTTTAATCTTTTTTCAACCACTCTTCTGTTTCCAAAGCTTAACATATCAATAAAATCAATTATTATTAGACCTGATAAATCCCTAATCTTAATTTGTCTTGATATCTCATCAGCAGCTTCAAGATTTGTATCCAGAGCCGTGCTCTCAACATTTTTTTGTTTAATAGATTTTCCAGAATTTATATCTATTGAAACTAAGGCTTCTGTAGGGTTTATAACTAAATATCCTCCAGAATTTAATTTTACCTGAGTTTCAAAAATATCATTTAGCTTTGTCTCAATGTTTTCTTTAAAAAAAAGTGGAATTTTATCTCTATATTTTTTTATTTTTCTAACATGACTTGGCATCATCATTTTCATAAAGTTTTGAGCTTTTTTATAACCTTCATTGCCTTCAACGATTATGTTTTGTATATCATCATCATACATATCTCTTAAAGTTCTTTTTATGATTTCACTTTCTTGATGAATTAATGCTGGTGCTATAGAATTTATTGCACTTTCTTTAATAGAATTCCAAACTTTAATTAAGTTTTTTAAATCATGGTTAATTTCATTTTTAGTTTTATTTGATCCTGCAGTTCTAACTATTAAACCCATTTCTTTGGGAATTTGGATTTCATTTAATATATTTCTAATCTTTTTTCTTTCACTTGGATTAAATATTTTACGCGATATCCCTCCACCTTTAGGAGTGTTTGGCATTAAAACAATATATTTTCCTGCTATAGAAATAAATGTACTTAGGGCAGCACCTTTTAAACCTCTTTCATCTTTTAAGACTTGGATAAGAATAACTTGGTTTGGCTTAATTACCTCTTGAATCTTATATCTTTTAGAGTGATATCTAACTGTTGGTTTTTTAGGATCTTCATTTAAATCATGTTCAGGTTTTTTTTCAACTGGGTCATTAGCTTCTAAGTTACCTTCATTTAAATTTTTTTCTTCTATTTTTTTACTTTCTTTTAATAATTCCTCTCTAGCAATTTTTTCTTCCTCTTTAATTTTTTCCAAGTCACTTTGAGGTAATTGGTAATAATCAGATTGAATATCGTTAAAAGATAAAAAACCATGTCTTTCTCTTCCAAAATCAATAAAAGCAGCTTGCAATGAAGGCTCTACACGACTTACTTTACCTAAGTAGATGTTATTCTTTATTAGGGTATTTTTTACCCCTTCGTATTCGTAATCTTCAATGTTTCCATCAGATTTAAGCACAACTCTAGTTTCATTAGGATGCGATGCATCGATATATAAATTTTTTTCCATATTATTTTGTTTAATTGTTTCATTTTATGTTTAAATTTTGAATATTTTGATGCCTTAACATTAACAAATTCAGGTATTAAATTATACTAAAATGAGCAAATTTCTAAAAAGATTTTTTATATTGTTAATAAGTAGTTTACTGATAGTTGGAACGGGTGTTGTTGCAATTTTATGGGCATTTTCTAATAATTTGCCAGATTATAAATTTCTAAAAAATTATAAACCGCCGGTATCTAGTAAAGTTTACTCTGGGGAAGGAGTATTGGTGAGTGATTTTTCATCTGAAAAAAGAATCTTTGTTCCTTATAAAGCTATTCCAAAAAAAGTCATTTATGCATTTTTGTCTGCAGAAGATAAAAACTTTTTTATACACCCAGGCGTAGATGCAAAAGGAGTTATGCGAGCGGTTATTAATAATATTTATAACCTCTCGTCGTCAAAAAGGCTTGAAGGAGCGTCAACTATAACTCAGCAAGTAGCAAAAAATTTTTTATTATCTAACGAAGTTAGTATTAACAGAAAGTTAAAAGAAGCAATCTTAGCATTTAGGATTGAAAGAGTTTTATCTAAAGAGCGAATTATAGAACTTTATCTTAATCAAATTTACCTTGGGGAGGGTTCCTATGGAGTAGCATCTGCAAGTCTTATATATTTTGATAAATCGATTAATGATTTAGATTATGAAGAAGCAGCTTTACTAGCGGCATTACCAAAAGCACCTAGTAGATATAATCCCTATAAAGATATAAATCTTGCA
>CACGJS010000018.1 GCA_902573385.1 uncultured Pelagibacteraceae bacterium
GCAGCTGTTGTTGCAAATCCTGATCTTAAGCTATGTCCTGAATAGTTTTTATTATCAATACCTGCTAAAGTTAAGTATTCTTTAATTAATAATGCTACAGTTTGGTCTGTTAATCTATTTTCAGATAACTTTGACCCCTTTGAAAGTCGTCTAAATAATGGTCCAGATTTTATTTTAGATTCATTAATCCAGTTTTTCATAGTTGTTACAGGACAATATTGAGAATTTTCAAAATAGGGTAGTGCTTTAATTGAACCTTCACCGAATTGATCAGTTTTAGACCTCCTTATTATAATTTTTAACCCTTCTTCTACAAAATCAATGTCTTCGTAATCCAATGAGACGATTTCGTTTCTTCTAAACCCTCCACAAAATCCTATTAATATTATTGTTCTATCTCTTAATATTTTAACTGGTTCTTTATTTTGTTTATCAATTACATTAATTATTTCTTTTAAACTATTGATTAATATGGGTTTTTTTCCTCTTTGAATATTTCCTTTTCTACGCTTTATACCCATAAAGTTTTCAATAATTGCAGGATGCTTTGTGTCTAAATAAAACCCTTTTAATTTATGAATTAAACCAATTGAAACTAACCTTCTCTTTAAAGTACTCATTTTTATGTCTTTAGAAGATAAATGAGTTAAATATAATGATACTATTTTTGAGTCAGAAGGAAGTGATTTAAAGCCATTTTTAGAACAAAATAAACCAAAATCGTTGAAATCTGATTTGTAAGCTCTCACAGTATTTCTAGCTTTTGCATTTTTAAGATTTATTATTGTTTCATCCTCAAGTTTTTTTAAATCTGAAGATAACTCATTTCTTGGTTTAGGTTTTATTGTAATTACTGAATATGGATTTTTTAAGCTCATTTTATATTATTACTATTGATAACCATTAATTATCACTACTAATATATTAAGGCTTTTTATAAGTCAATAATAAAATAAAAAAAATTATCCCCATTATCCACAAGAAATCAGCTCTTAAAAAAAAACAACTATTTAGTGATATATAAAAATTAATAATTAATATAAAGTTAAATTAACTTAAGAGGCAACTCTTAACTGGCCAGCCAGGGAAAAGTCGAGAGACTCAAGCCTGGAGGGCAGAAAACCCTATAAAGTAGTGCTAAATATGTAGGGTGGCCGGTTCGGCGGTAGCAACTACAACGACGAACCATAACTTCTGATCTTTACACCTTAAAAAGTGTAGAGATTCAGGGTTTTTTTTATGCTTAAACTCAAAGGAACATGTTTTCAGGTAAAAGTTTGGAATTATCTTAAAACTATACCAAAAGGTAAAATAAAAACCTATAAACAAGTAGCTATAGGCATAAAAAACCCTAAATCAGCACGAGCAGTAGCTAATGCATGCGCAAAAAACCCATATGCTCCTAAAATACCTTGTCATAGGGTGATTAGATCTGATGGAGGTCTTGGAGGTTATTCTGGAAGAGGTGGAATAAAACAAAAGCTTAGATTGCTGAGATCTGAAAAAATAATGATTTAGCACTTTTTTTAGGTCTTTTTTAATATAGAAATGCCTTTAAAATCAACGTTTTTTGAATATTTTGTCATTTTTTTATATAAATAGAATAATTCACCCTTCAGTTGTACCATATATGAACCTTCGCTTAAAATAGGCCCCTCTATGGACGTTTAAACACTATATTCGATTAGTGCATCGCTTTACTATTCAGCAATACCAACACTTTCAGACTACCCTATTTTTTGACTATTTCTATAATCTAGATGTTTTAAAACACCCTATTTATATAGATTATTAGAGGTTTTGTATAATTTACTAATAAATCATAACACTAGGTACTTATTTACTTGAATTTCTTTAGTTATAAATACCATTTAATGATTTTTTTTATAATTTATATATTATTTTAAATATCCAATAATTACAGTTGTTTATATATATTAGTTAAAGTAGTACTTTAAATATTAGTAAATAAATGTTACCTATTATTTTTAATTTTTATGAATTTTTCTCTTCTAGAGATGTAAATACCACTCAATACAATAATAAATAATCCTAAGAATGTCCAATTATCAGGAAAATCACTAAAGAAGTAATAACCTATTATTATGTTGGTAATGATCTCAAAGTAGCTAAATGGGGCCAATTTAGAGGCATCAGCATACTTCAGAGACAATATAAGAAATAAATGACCTATACAGGCAAATATACCTATTGCTGACATCATATACCACTGATTAATAGATGGTTTAACCCATACAAATGGCATTACACAGGAGATAATGATAGCCCCTACTACACCAGTCAGTAATAAAGTTAATAAAGGGTTGTCTGAGGTGCTTAATTTACGAGTTATTATTAAATAAAATCCATACATAATACCAGTACCTAAAGCCGCTAAACTAGCTAAATTAATTTCTACGAAACCAGGCCTGATTACTACTAAAGATCCAATAAAACCAATTATAACTGCAGACCATCTTTTAAAACCAACATTCTCGCCTAAAAAAATTGGTGAAAAAGCAGTTACGATTAATGGTGCAACAAAAGCTAAAGTTAATGCTTTGGCTAAAGAGATAACTGAGATTGAATAAAAAAAACAAATATTTGCAGTTAATAAAATCAACCCTCTTATAAATTGAAGTTTAGGTTTATCAGACCATTTAAGTTTACTTTTATAAAAAAAAAACATTATTGGAAAAGTAAAAGCCACAGTAAAAAAATATCTTGCCCATGTAATTTGTAGAACAGGAAGATCAGCACTTAAATACTTTGCAAATCCGTCCATAATTGGAAGCATTATCCAAGCAAGTAAATTAAAGATTATAGCTTTCATTAAACTAAGTTATAAATTAATTAAAGTATTTTAAAGCAAAGAATACAACAATAGGAATAGTTATAAAAGACATTAAAGTTGAGACAACAATAGTACTAGCAACACTATCAACTATCTTTTTGGGTGAATATATTGAGGCTACAAGATAATTAAGGACCGCACTAGGCATTGAACATTGTATTAACAGTACTCCTGCTGCAAAACCTTCTAATTTAAAATATAGAATTAATAAATAACCAATTATAGGACCAACAATTACACGCCCAATAGAAGAAAATATAGCTTTATTAAGAGAAAAAACTTTAAGTCTTGTTAATGCAATACCTAGTGACATTAAAATCAGAAATATTGTTGCATACATTAATAAAAAAGTAGTATTTTCAATAAAACCGGGCAACTCTAAATCGTAATAAAGAAGAAATATAGCAATAATTATTGCATAAAAAGGCGGACTCTTAATTATTACTTCGATATTAAATTTTCTGGCTGCTAAAAATACTCCTAATGTAAAGTGACATAAAATTATTAATGCAGATATAGCTGCGGAGACACCCAAGCCTTGCGAACCATATGCAAATAAGCATATTGGTAAACCCATGTTACCAGTGTTGGGCATAGCTAAAGGTGGAAGTTCCCTAATAATATCTTTTGTATTTTGAAGATACAAAATAATTATTCCTATTATAATAAATCCAATTATAGCTATTAAGTAATACCAAAAATAATTTATAAAAATATTAAATGATATGTTTACAGGATTTAAAGCATAAATAATCATTGCTGGGGTACCAACATTTGCTGCAAAATTAGTAATAAATGTTGTATCTATTTTTGGATTTTTTTTACCTAGATAATAACCAATACCTACAACAAAAAAAACAGGAAATAAAACCTCGAATAATTTTATATAAATATACATTAATTATAGATTCTAATTAATGTAGGGTATTTAAGTATATCTTTATCTTTTTTGAATACTGATAAGCATTTTTTAGAGTTAATTTCATCTGTTTTATGAGTGATAATAATTATTGTAGCTTTATTATTTTTTTTATCTGGAGTCTGAATCAATCTTTTAACTGAAATTTTATACAGAGCCAATCTGTTTGTAATCTTAGATAAAACTCCTGATCTATCATTAACTTCAAATCTTAAATAAAGTGAATTTACATAATTATTAGCATTATAATATTTAATTGATTTACGTTTATTACTTGGAATGCCAAAAGGTTTTTTAATATCTCCCCTTAATATTGAAAATAAATCAGATAAGAGAGATGAAGATGTAGGACCTGGTCCTGCACCCTCACCTTGTAATATACTTTTACCAACAGGTTTTCCTTCAAGAATAACTGCATTCATAACTCCACTAACATTTCCTATGTATGAATTTTTACTTACAAGACATGGATGAACCGTTTCAAATAGTTGGTTGTTAATAATCTCAGAAATACCCAATAATTTAATACGTAAATTCAATTGATTAGCAATTTCTATATCCTTTAATTCGATTTTTTCTATACCTTCTACTAAACATTTATGTTTAGAAATTTTTGTATTAAAAGCTAAAGCAGATAAGATTCTAACTTTAGCAAAAGCATCTAAGCCATTCAGATCAAATTTAGGATTCCCTGGTTCAGCATAACCAAGTTTTTGTGCTTTTTTTAATACTTTAGAAAAGTTATCTTTAGAATCTCTCATTTCGGAAAGTATATAATTAGAAGTTCCATTTAAGATTCCATAAACTTTAGAAATTTTGTTTGTTACAAGACCTTCTTTAATAGTTCTTAATATAGGGATACCTCCAGCTACAGAAGCTTCAAATTCTAAATTAACATTATTAGACTCAGCTAATTTTGCTAAATTATCACCGTGTTTTGAGATTAATGCTTTATTTGGGGTTATTACGTGAATTTTATTTTTTAACGCAGTTTCAACAACTTTTTTAGATATACCGTCTGAAGCACCAATAGCTTCAAATAAAATATCAATTTTTTTTATTTTAAAAATTTTTAAAGGATTTTTATAAAAAATTTTTTTATTAATTTTAAATTTTCTTTTTTTATTAATATTTTTTGCAGAAATAGCAACTACGTTAATTTTTTTTCCTGTTTTTAATTCAATATCTTTTTTTTTTGTATTAATTTCATTTAATAGGTAGCTACCTATTTGACCGAGACCTACTACTGCAAGGTTTATAATATTATTCATTGATATTATCTATCTATACTTGGGTATGAATTTATTTCAGCATATTTTTTTGCTAATTCGTTAAATTCAACAAAACTTAAATTTTTGTCAAAATTTAAAATTTCTTTTTTTTTTTCAGAACTATCTTTGGATATAGAACAAGATACTAAAAAAAATAAAATAAATAATTTTT
The DNA here is from genome assembly GCA_902573385.1 of uncultured Pelagibacteraceae bacterium. Taxonomy (GTDB): domain Bacteria; phylum Pseudomonadota; class Alphaproteobacteria; order Pelagibacterales; family Pelagibacteraceae; genus Pelagibacter. The sequence continues at coordinate 5,217 of CACGJS010000018.1, forward strand.
TCATTTTAAACCTTCTGATATTGGAAAATTAAATCTTAAATTCATATTTTGTATAGCTTGGCCTGCTCCTCCTTTAATCAAATTATCAATTACTGATAATATAATAACTCTATTTTTATACTTAGTTTTACAAATTGATATATAGCAATTATTTGTATTAATTACATCATTTGTACTTAATAAACTGTTGGGTTTTAGAATTTTTACGAATCTACATTTAGTATAATTATTAATTAAATTTTTTTGTAATTTTTTTAGACTCACACCTTTATTTAAATCAATATAAATAGTACTTAATATACCTCTAAACATAGGTGTTAAGTGTGGAGTAAATGTAAATGAAAATTTTTTTTTAGTAATAGCTTCAATTTCTTGTTGAATTTCAGAATTATGTCTATGAAAGCCAACACCATAAGCACTTAAAGATTCATAAAGATTTTTATTTTTATATTTTCTATGTATATTTCTACCCGCACCTGAGTAACCCGATTTTGAATCAATAATTATATTATCTGTCTTAATTAATTTTTTTTTTATCAAAGGTATTAGTGGAAGTAAAATTGATGTTGGATAACATCCGGGACAAGAAATAATATTATATTTTTTAATTTTTTTACCTGAAAGTTCTGGTAGTGAATAAAAAGAATTTTTAATATTTTTAATTGATTTATGTTTTTGTTTATACCATTTATAATATGATGAAGCTTCTTTAAGTCTAAAATCAGCAGCTAAATCTATTAAAACATTATTTTTAAGTAAATTATTTGAAATGTCTTGAGCCTCACCATTTGGAAGAGCTGTAAAAATTATATCAACTTTTTTTAATAGAAACTTGTTAAATTTAATAATTTTAGGTAATTTAAAGTAATTTAATGATTTTTCATATTGATAAATTTTTTTTCCAATAGAAGAATTTCCACATAAATATTTTATATTAACATTATTATGTTTTAATAATAATTTAATTAACTGTATTCCTATATATCCAGTAGATCCAGCGACTAATACATTTAGCTTCGACATTAAATAATATAACAGTTTAAAATTAAAAAAGAATTATCTTTTTGAAAATTGATAGCTTCTTCTGGCTTTTTTTCTTCCAGGTTTTTTTCTTTCAACAGCTCTTGAGTCTCTCGTTGTAAGTTTTTCATTTCTAAGAGTTGATTTTAGCTCTGAATCAATTAGTAATAAGGCCTTAGATATTCCATGAACAAGCGCTCCTGCTTGACCGGTGTGACCACCCCCACTTACATTAGATTTTACGTCATACTCCGTAGACCTTTGAATAATTTCAAAAGGTCTAGTTATTTGCATTTTATGGCTATCATTAGAGAAATAATTTTGAAAATCTTTCCCATTAACATAAATTTTACCTGAACCTTTTTTTAGCCAAACTTTTGCAATTGATTTTTTTCTTCTACCTGTAGCATATTTACTGTCTTTAAAATCAAGTTTTAATTTTGTTATTTTAATTTTTGTTTCGGTTGCAACCATATTAATTTCTAATTAAATTTTTACTGTTTAACTTTCCTAAATCTAAAACTTTAGGATTTTGTGCACCATGAGGATGATCCTCTCCAGTATAAATCTTTAATTTAGTTAGTTGCTTTCTACCTAGTACACCTCCAGGCAACATTCTTTTAACAGCTAATTTTAAGGATTCACCTGGTTTATTTTTTTCAAGTAATTTCTCGGGAGTCATTTCTTTAATTCCTCCTGGATGATTTGTATGTTTATAATATTTCTTATCTTTAAATTTTTTTCCAGTAAACTTTACTTGTTCAATATTTTTAACTATTACAAAATCACCATCATCCATATTAGGGGTATAAGTAGTCTTATTTTTACCTCTAACTATCATAGCAATAATAGATGCTAATCTTCCAACTACTGCATTTTTTGCATCTATCTCGAACCATTTACTTGTTAATTCACCACTTTTTAGAAATTTTGTCATCGTGGCAGGATTAATACTATTATTAATTATAATGTCAATTTTATATTTATCTTGATTTAATATATCAAAATGATATGTTTTTAAGGCCGATTTGTTCCTATTGCAGGCTTATAATTGCTAAAATGGATTTTTCAAACATTATCGGTAGGCATTTGAACTTTATTGTGCGCCTTACATTTAGTTAAAGCACTAAAATAGGAGAGTTAATATGAGTAAAAAAAGACAAAACCCTGAAACGATAGCTTTACATGGAGGTGAATATAGAAGCGACCCAACTACTAAAGCTGTAGCTGTACCAATTTATAGAACAACTTCTTATCAATTTGATAACACAGAACATGCTGCTAACCTTTTTAGCTTAAAAGAGTTTGGAAATATTTATACCAGAATAATGAATCCAACAAATGATGTCCTTGAGAAGAGAGTTGCTGCCTTAGAAGGAGGTTTGGCCTGTTTAACAGTTTCTTCTGGACAAACAGCTTCAACTTTTTCAATTTTAAATGTAGCTCAAGCTGGAGACAATATAGTGAGCTCGACCGATTTGTATGGAGGAACAGTTTCTCTATTTACGCATACACTAAGTAAACTTGGTATCGAAGTGAGATATGCTGATCCATCAAATCCAAAAAATTTTGAAAAAGTAATTGATGATAAAACCAGAGCTTTTTATGGAGAAACATTACCAAATCCTTATTTAAGAGTTTTTCCAATTAAAGAAGTTTCAGATATTGGAAGAAAATACAACATACCATTAATAATGGATAATACCGCAGCACCAGTTATTTGTAAGCCTTTAGAACATGGTGCAGCAGTAGTTGTTCATTCATTAACTAAATATATCGGTGGTCATGGAACTGTTGTGGGTGGCAGTATAGTTGATGGTGGAAACTTTGATTGGACTGCAGATCCAAAAAGACAACCTTTGTTTAACACACCAGATGATAGTTATGGTGGGGTAATTTGGGGCAAAGCTGTACCAGAGTTAACAGGAGCAAATGTGTCATATGCTGTAAGAGCAAGAGTAACCTTGTTAAGAGATCTAGGTTCTGCCTTAGCTCCTGATAATGCTTTTGGATTTATCCAAGGTTTGGAAACAGTTGCTCTTAGAATGAAGCAACATTGTTCTAATGCAAAACAAGTAGTTCAATATTTAACAAAACATAAAGCAATAACTAAAGTTATCTATCCTACTGAACATAAAGAAGAGATAGCTGATCGGGCTAAGAAATATCTAAATGATGGAAATGGTGCTTTAATTGGCATCGAACTTAAAGGTGGTATTGAGGCTGGTAAAAAGTTTATTGAAGCTTTAAAAATGTTTTATCATGTTGCAAATATTGGTGATGCGAGAAGCCTTGCTATACATCCAGCTAGCACTACACACAGCCAATTAAATGCAGAGCAGCTTGCAGCGTCAGGTGTAACTCAAGGATATGTAAGACTTTGTATAGGAATAGAACATATAGATGATATTATAGATGATTTAGACCAAGCTCTAAACAAAATATCAAAAGAAAGTTTAAAAGCAGTTAGCTAGATTTATTATTAAGAAATAAAAAAAAAATACTAGAACTAACTAAAAATATAGAACTTATTTGGTGCAGAGATGCTAGAAAAATCTGTGCACCATTTAATAATGTAAAAATTCCTAAAAAAATCTGTATTAATAATAGAGCTCCAATAATTCTAATTATATTAAATAAAATATATATATTTTGTTTATAAATCGTTCTTAAAATAATTAAGTAAAATCCTAAAATAACATATGCTAAATTTCTATGGATAAATTGTACTAAAGATGCATCACTAAAAGCATTAAAATTAAATAAGTTAATTAGTTGATTATCATCTGGAAAATAACTAGTACCCATTAATGGCCATGAATTATATATTTTACCGGCATCCATTCCAGAAACAAAAGCACCAATTACAATTTGTATAAAAATTAAAATTATAAATATATATGGAATAAATAAATTTAACTTTTTATTAGTATAAGATAAATCCTTTAACATTAAATAATTCCAAAAAATTAAAGATAAAATTAAGAAAGCAACTAATAGATGCACAGATAGTCTAAAATGACTAACATCAACCCTATCAACCAAACCACTAGAAACCATATACCAACCTATAAAACCTTGAAGACATATAAGAAAAAAAATAAAATAAAGATTTCTTAAATTTTTAAATCCTACTTTAAATGAAAAGTAAATAAGGGGAGCTAAAAAAGATAGGCCTATTAAACGCCCTAAAAAACGATGAATCCATTCCCACCAAAAAATTATTTTAAATTCTTTTATTGTCATTTCATAATTTTGTAATTCAAATTCGGGAATTTTTTTGTATAAATCAAAGTAATATTGCCAATGAACTTCATTAATTGGCGGTAAAAAACCAGAAAATAATTGCCATTGAGTAATAGATAATCCAGAATCTGTTAATCTAGTTAAACCTCCTACAACTATCATAATTGACACAATCCAAAACATTAAAGCCAACCATAAACTAATATAATCTTTTATTTCTTTATTATCTATGTACATATATTAATAAATATATTAATTATTAATAAATCCAATTGAATAAATGTCGCCTAAAAATAAAATTAAACTAAACATATTAAGGAGAAAACTTGATTTTGTTGATAATGATCTTTTAAAGGTTTTAAAAAAGAGATCTAATTTAGTAAATGAAGTATTAAAACTAAAAAAATATAAAAGTGAAATTGTAGATAAAAAAAGAATAAATTTTATACTAAAAAAAATTAAAAAAAAATCCTTACAAAATAAAATTGATCCGAAAATAACAAATAGAATTTGGAAAAATATGATATGGTCTTATATAGACTTTGAAAGAAGAAATTTTAAAAAAAAATAAAATTATTTACTATGTGGGGGTAATTTTTTTTCAACAAAAATTTCGTGTTTTCTAGTAGATGGATTATATTTTTTTGCTTTAAGTTTTATCTTAGCTTTTTCTCCACCAGCAGGTTTTTTAACATAATAAAAAAAAGGACTATCAGGTTTACTTTCTGGTACTAAACGAACTTTTATATGTGTTTTTTTTGCCATATTATTTTATTTTTTTTAAATCATCTAATAATTTTAAAATATTTTTAAGCTTAGTTTTAATATTTGAATTGTGGACATTTATAGATTTATTTTTAAATTCGTCAAGTTCTAAAGATTTATTGATATTCATAAGTTTTTTCGCTCCTATAATAGTCATACCTTGATCCTTAAGTAAAAATTTAATCTTTTTTAAAATTTTTATATTTGTGGCATTATAATACCTTCTATTACCCGATAATATCACTGGTTTTATTTGTTTAAATTCTTTTTCCCAAAATCTGATTGTGTGGGTATTTAATATACCTTTTTTTTTATTAATTAGATTTAATATTTTTGCTACTTCACCTATAGATTTATATGCTTCTTTATTCTTAATCATCTTTTATTGAATTTATATAACTTTTAAATTCTTTAGATGGTTTAAATAATATGACTTTTCTATCAGATATAATCTTTTCTTCTTTTGTTTTAGGGTTTCTTCCGATTCTACTTTTTTTACCTCTTACACTAAATGTTCCAAATTTAGAGATTTTAATTTTTTTATTTTTTTTTAAATTTTCAATAATTATATTCATAATATCATCAAGAATATTTTCTGATATATTTTTTGAAAAACCAATTTGCATATATACAGAATTAATAAGATCTTTTTTGGTTAAATTAACTCTCATATTAACTTATATTTTTTTTTATTTTTTCTACTAAATTTCCTTCTATAATTTTTGTACATACGTTTAATGAATTTGAAAAACCAATATAATCTGTTCCACCATGACTTTTAATTACTGGTGAATCTAGTCCTATAAAAATTGCACCATTATATAACCTTGGATCTAATCTTTTTTTAAATTTTTTTAAATTTTTTATGTTTAGTAAACTTGAAATTTTACCCATTATTGAACCTGACATTGTTTTTTTTAATTCTGAAGTAATAAAATTTGCTGTTCCTTCAGCTGTTTTTAATGCGACATTACCTGTAAAACCATCTGCGACAATAACATTAACATCTCCATTCATTAATTCATTGCCTTCAATATAACCTTTAAATTCATAGTCTGAATTTTCAATTTGATTAAGTTTTTGATAAGTGCTCTTAATCATTTCATTGCCTTTAATTTCTTCTGAACCAATATTTAATAAAGCTACTTTAGATTTTTCTTTTGGGTATAATGAATTAAACAAAGCAGAACCCATAAATGCAAAGTCTATTAAATTTTTATCGTTACATTCAACATTGGCACCTAAATCTAACACAACACTCATTCCTATCTTATTAGGCCACAAAGCAGATAGTGCAGGTTTATCAATATTATCAATCATCTTAAGATTTAATTTCGCTATAACTAATAAAGCACCAGTATTCCCTGCAGAAATTACAATATCTGCCTCTTTATTTTTTACACTATTAATAGATAGCCACATGCTAGTATTTTTGCCTCTTTTAGCAGCACCTAATGGAGTATCTGTCCCTTCAACTATTTCATTAGTATGAATAATTTTATAAGAATCATTGTTTAGATTTTTTGGGATTAAATTTTCAATTTTTTCTTTATTGCCAAATATTAAATAAAAAGAATTTTTATTTTTTTGATAATGGTGAGCTATACCATCAATAATCTTTTTTGGTGAACCATCTCCACCCATTGCATCAACTGCAATTTTTATAACTTTATCCATTTTAAAAATATTTAGGTATTATTCCTCAGGATCTAAGACTTGTCTACCCTTGTACATACCTGTTTTAAGGTCTAAATGATGAGATAATCTATATTCTCCTGACTTTTTATCTTCAACTATATTTTTAGTTGAAATTTTCATAGTCTGAGATCTTCTCATACCTGTTCTTGATGGTGATTGTTTACGTTTTGGTACAGCCATAATATTTTTTAGGGTTTAATTACACCTTTTATATAAGAATTTAAAGTATTATTTATTAAATTTTTTCTGTATTTTTCAAAATAATTCACCAGAAATGGCATATCCATATCTTTATGTAAAAAAAAGGTTAAAATTTCATATTGTCTTTTAGTTGTCAAATCTTCCCAATTATTAATTTTGTCAACAATTGAATAAAATAGATTTATATAATCTTTCATTTTCTTGTTAATAGATTGATCACCATATCCTATTTCTCTTATACTAAGCTCTAAATGTCTAAAAATATGGTCATAAATTTCTTGAAGAATCTTTTTATCATTATCTTTTTTAAAAACCTTTAAAAAGAAAGCAAAATGTAGCAAAAATAATACAAGTCTATCTGAAAAAGTATCTTGTTCTGTAAAATTTTTATAAAGGTCTTTATTTCTAGTTAAATTGACTAAATTATTGTAAATATTTATATATTTATTGTTCATGAATAAAATTATACTTATTATATCTTTTTTACTTATTTCGAACTGTACCTTAAATAAAGTAGTAAAACACCATGGTGTAAATTTTCTAGAAAAAAAACAAAACACTCTAATTGTAAACGGCTCTAATAAGAATGATATTATATCTTTATTAGGACCACCTTCAACTAAAAGTACATTTGATAATGATTTATGGATTTATATTGAAAGAAAACAAATAGAATCAAGTATATTTAAATTAGGTAAAGACAAAATGACTGTTAACAATGTTTTGTTAGTTGAAATAAATAATAAAGGTATATTAATTAAAAAGGATTTTATTAATATCAATAAAATGAATGAATATGACTTTATAGATGAAAAAACTGAAGTTACATATAACAAGAAATCATTTGTTTATGATTTTATTTCTAGTTTAAGACAAAAAATTAACGCCCCAACTAAAAAAAAACGAAACTAACTTAAGCAGCTATAACAGCTAATAATAACAAAGCTACAATGTTTGTAATTTTAATCATAGGATTAACTGCTGGACCTGCTGTGTCTTTATATGGGTCACCTACAGTATCACCGGTTACTGCAGCTTTGTGAGCTTCTGAACCTTTTCCACCATGATTTCCATCTTCAATATATTTTTTAGCATTATCCCAAGCACCACCACCTGCAGTCATAGATACTGCAACAAATAAACCGGTTATAATAACACCTAATAGCATAGCACCTACTGCTGCTAAAGCAGCAACTTTTCCTCCAATTAATAGGATAACAAAATATAAAATAATCGGAGATAAAACTGGTAGCAAAGATGGTACAATCATTTCTCTAATTGCAGCTACAGTTAATAAATCAACGAGTTTTGCATAATCTGGTTTTTGTTTACGTTTCATGATTCCTGGAAATTTTTTGAATTGTCTTCTAACTTCAACAACAACAGCTCCACCTGCTCTACCAACTGCTTGCATTCCCATCGAACCAAATAAGTATGGAAGCATACCACCAATTAATAAACCAACAACTACATATGGATTTGATAAATCGAAAGTAACTACTATTCCTTCAAGTTTAGAACCAGTAACACTAGAAAAATGTTTAATATCCTCTACATAGGCTGCAAATAAAACTAAAGCTCCTAAACCAGCTGAACCAATTGCATAACCTTTAGTAACAGCTTTAGTTGTATTACCTACTGCATCCAAAGCGTCAGTAGTTTTTCTTACATTATTTGGTAATTTAGACATTTCAGCTATACCTCCAGCATTATCAGTGACTGGGCCATAAGCATCTAAAGCAACTACCATCCCAGCTAAAGCTAACATCGTGGTAACAGCTATTGCTATTCCATAAAGGCCAGCAATATAGTTTGTAATTAAAATTCCTCCTACAATAATTAATGCAGGTATAGCTGTAGCTTCCATAGAGACTGCTAATCCTTGAATAACATTTGTTCCATGTCCTGTTGTAGATGATTTAGCAATACTTCTTACTGGTCTGTAGTTAGTTCCTGTATAATATTCTGTAATCCAAATTAATAAACCTGTAATCAACAATCCAATAACTCCACAAACATATAAATTCATCCCATTAAAGGTTTTATTATTAACTGTATATTCGCTTGTGAAACCTATTACATAATCAGTTACTGGATATAAAATTACTAATGAAGATAGAGCGGAAACAACAAAACCTTTATATAAAGCATTCATAACATTCTTGCTTTTTCCAAGTTTAACAAAAAATGTCCCTAAAATTGATGTTAAAATACATGCACCACCAATTGTTAAAGGGTAAATCATCATTTTTAAATCACCAACAAAAAATATTGAAGATAAAACCATAGTAGCAACAATAGTTACAGCATACGTTTCAAATAAGTCAGCGGCCATACCAGCACAATCTCCAACATTATCTCCAACATTATCAGCTATTACAGCAGGATTTCTTGGATCATCTTCTGGAATACCAGCCTCAACTTTACCAACTAAATCTGCTCCAACATCAGCACCTTTAGTAAAAATTCCTCCTCCTAATCTAGCAAAAATAGAGATTAGAGAAGCACCAAAACCAAGAGCAACTAATGCATTAACTATTTCTCTTTCAATAACATTAAATTTTAATAAAAAATAATAATAAACAGCAATAGCCAATAAAGCTAATCCGGCAACAAGCATTCCAGTTACGGCACCTGATTTGAAAGCAATGGATAAACCACTTGCTAGACCTTTTCTTGATGCTTCTGCTGTTCTAATATTAGCTTCAACAGAAACTAACATTCCTACATATCCTGCTATACCTGAAAGTGTAGCTCCAATAAAATAACCAACGCCAACTAATGGACTAAAAACAAAGCAAATAACAATTAAAACAACAATACCAACCACAGCAATCGTTTTGTACTGTCTAGCTAAATATGCTTTAGCTCCAACTTGAATAGCTGATGCTATTTCTTGCATTTTAGAATTACCAGTACTTGAATTAAGAATATTTTTTCCAGTAAAATATCCATAAACTATTGAAAGAAATCCAGCTGCTATTGTATAAAGTAAAATTGTTTCTACCGATGTATTCATATTGCCTTTTTGTTTACTTGTTAACTTTTATTGCTTTTAAAATCCGGACAATACAAAAAAAGATGTAAAAGGCAATATTTAACTTTTTAAAAATTGTGAAAATATCCTTTTTTTTTAATGTTAATTTTCCTATTTTTTTGGTCAATAATTGAAGATTTTTTGCCCAGATTTTGAATTACTCCAATTTTGGTAAGTTTAATTCTATTAT
>CACGJS010000019.1 GCA_902573385.1 uncultured Pelagibacteraceae bacterium
TATAGAAATAATAAAGGTGGTTTATTATTAAAGATAATAAAACTACAAGAAAAATTAAAACCTAGTTTCAATTTTAATATTAGCCTCAACCCTTTTGCTAGATTAGAAAATATAATTCAGGGATTTTTTCAAAAAATAGATAATAAAATCCAGGATTATAAAGATTTAAAAGAAGAAGAAAGAAGAAGAAAAAAAATAGAAGAGATTGAAAAATTAGAAAATAAAAAAAAAGAAGAAATAAAAAAATTAAAGTTAGAAGAAGAATTAAAAACTAAATTAAAAGAAAAAGAATTAAAAGAAGAAATTAAAATTGAAAAAGAAAGAACAAAGGATATCAAATTATTTTTACGACAAGAACAAGCTATAGTTAGAAAAGAGCAAGCCGAAAAACAACGTCAATTTTTAAGACAGTTACAAATTGAAAAACAAATTGAAAAATTTAGAGTTAGAGAAATTAAAGAACTTGAAAAATTAGAAAAAATTTCATTAAAGGAAAAAAGAGAAGACTATTCAGGACTACAGGAGAGAATTGATAAATTAAAAGAAAAATACAAAATTTTAAGAGATCAAAAAATTAGAGAAAGAGTAGAAGCTTTAGGAGTTAAAATTCAAGGAGATGAGGATAGAGAGACTTTACTTCAAAAAGAAAAAGAATATACAATATCAAGACAAAAAATTGAGCTTTCACTTGAAAGTTTTTATAGAAGTGCTGGCAGTTTAGTTTTTCAATTAAATAAAAGACATATCACACGACATATGTCTATTTTTAGATGTGTAGATAGAAGATTTGAAACAGGAGAAATTTTTATAAAATGGGATGAATCAAATGACGATGATTGGCTACTTTTAATTTATATTAAAGATAATTCTCCGAATAAAGGAATAATAATTGAAGATAAATCAAATCCAGAAAAAAATTTATCGCATGAATTTAAAACAAATGAAATTTTTAAAGCATCAGATTTAATGGTGGATTCACTTACTCAATTAATTGCAAGAACAAGACATAAAAAAGATTAAATCATACACTAAGTCCTTTAATAATTTTTTCTAATTCTGGGATTAAATAATTGCTTCTAATTACAGGATGAATTTTTTTTGCTTTTTTTAAATCATCGATTGCTTTTTGATATTCTTCTAATTTAATAAATATTTGTGCTCTACCAGATAGAGCCCCAAAGTGCCTTGGCTCAATAATTAATACATTCTTTATATCATTCAAGGATTTCTGGTAATCTTCCATAAAAAATAACAAAGTGGCTCTTTTATTCCAAGCTTCGGACCATGTTGGGTCACTTTTTACTACATTGCTAAATACTTGGAGAGCATATTGATAGCTACCCTCATACATTAGTTGAGTGCCTAGCTCTAATTTATAAGTCAGATTATCGTCATGGGGGTGTTCATTCCACAAATCCCATATTTTTTTTTCAAGCAAATCAGCATCATCAATATTGTCAATTTTACTTAAGGAGTCAAAAAGTATATTTAGTTGTTTAGTTTGTAGATTTTCAGCTGAGGAAAACGTTGCTGACAAAATTAAAAAAAGTATTAATAATTTACGTTTAATCACTAACATATACGGATACACCTCTATTATTAACATCTACATCAAATTTTTTATGCAGAGGAGGAAAAGCTCTTTGAGAACAATCTAATCTATCACAAGTTCTACAGGAAACGCCAATAGGTATTTCAGTTTTTTTATCACTGATATCAATATTTTCAGTGTATATAAAATCTTTAGCATATTTAGCCTCACAACCAAGACCAATAGATAGAATGCTTTTTGATTGACCAAACCTACCAACACCTTTTTCAACTGTTCTAGCAATACAAACATACTTTTCTCCATTAGTCATTTTACTAACTGCTGCTTGAATTATTCCTGGTCTTGTGAACGCTGAATAAACATTCCATCTAGGACAAGCACCTCCATATCTTGGAATTTCTATTCCAGATAATGAAAATCTTTTAGAAATATTTCCAGCTATATCAACTCTTAACATATGAAATGGAATTCCAGGTAATTTTGGGTCTTGAAGGCATGTTACTCTATGAGCCACTTGTTCAAATGAAGTCGCAAATGTATTTTGTAAAAGTTCTAAATCATATTTAAGTTTTTTACACTCAGAATGAAAAAGTTTATAAGGCATTAAGATTGCAGCACCACAATAATTTAATAAAGCGATTTGAGTTAATGTTTTAGATTCTTCAGATGGAAAAGTAAATTTAGATAAATATTTATTAATTTCTTTCATAGCCCCTTCCTGGGCTATTTGTGCAGCAGCATGTAATTTTTTTGTTTCTAAAGAATTGTAATCACTTAATAATAATTCTTTTTTATTTTTATTATAAATTTTTGAAAAAGGCTTACCATCTTCAGGAATTATATCTCTTACAATTATTGAATATTCTGATTTTAAATATTCACATAGAGATATGTATCTTGTTCTATTATTTTTTTGAACTTTTTCAAAAACTAAGTTTGCAAAATCTTCAAGTATAGGAAAATAGTTTTTATTTTCTTGTAAAAAGTCAGAAATAACTTCTCCAGGAAAGGCAGCTTTTCTTTTATCAATAATTTTTCCTGATAAATTTTCAACTTTATTAACAATATCATGATCTTTTTGTTTAAAATTATCTCCTAATTTTATTAAAGCTCTTGCAATTTTAGGATTTGTGCTGACTAGGTCATTAACCTCTGGCCCAAGAATGTCGAGGTCTTCAAATAATTGATCATCTAATAATTCAGAAATATTATTTGCTAAATTTAGATCAGATTTGGTTGTTAAATCAGATAATTGAATTTTTAGTTTTTCACAAACTTTAAGTAGCAAGTCCCCATCTATCTTCCTTTTTCCACTTTCTATCAGGTTTAAATAGCTTGGTGATATATTGAGTTCTTCGGCTATTTTATTAGCTTGTAAACCCAATTGTCTTCTAAAAGCTTTTATTTTTGGTCCAATTTTTAGACTTAATTGACTCATATTTTCTATTTGTAAATTTTGTAAATTATAATTTACATAAAATTTATAGATTTTACAAGCTTTTTAGAGAATTTAATAGATTTAGTAAATTTTGTAAATTATAAAGTTTACATGAACAACAAAAACATTAATAAAAATCAAGAAAATCAGTCTCAATTTGCTCAAAAAGAGGATCAGAATCAGTTTAATCAGTCTGGTATTTACTTGAGGGATGACCATTGTGATTGGGGTTCAAGTGGGATGAACGAATTCACCAACGAATATAGTGAAGACAAGTAAGACTTTTTAAAACTAATTTTCTTAATTACACAAATCAGAAAAACAAATTATGAGCTCAGAGGCAAAAGTTTTGTACGACTTGAAAAGATTCACGGGGATTAAAAGAGATTATACTCCAGATGATGTAGAGAGACTAAGAGGCTCAATAAAAATAGAATATTCGATGTGTAAACATCAGTCAAAAAAACTTTGGGATTTATTAAATTCTGAACCATATATTAATACTTTAGGATCTTTATCTGGTAATCATGCTGTTCAACATGCTAAAGCAGGTTTAAAAGCTATATATTTGAGCGGATGGCAAGTAGCAGCAGATGCAAATAGTGCAGGTGAAATGTACCCAGATCAATCATTATATCCTTATGATAGTGCGCCTAAATTAGTAGATTCAATGAACAATGCTTTAATCAGAGCAGATCAAATTCAACATATGGAAATCAAAGATGGAGACATGGACTCAAAAAATAAAATTGATTATATGTTACCAATTATTGCAGATGGTGAAGCAGGTTTTGGTGGTCCATTAAATGTTTTTGAATTGGCAAAAAAATTTATAAAAGCAGGAGCTGCAGGAGTTCATTTTGAAGATCAACTAGCAAGTGAAAAAAAATGCGGTCATATGGGTGGTAAAGTTTTAGTACCAACAGGCACAATGATAAAAAACTTAAAAGCCGCTAGGTTAGCAGCTGATATCGCTGATGTTCCATTAATAATTTTAGCAAGAACAGATGCAAATGCTGCGAAACTAATTACTAATGACCACGACGGAAACGATAAGCCTTTTTTAACTGGAGAACGGTCACCCGAAGGTTTCTTTTATGTAAAGGATGGTATTGATCAAGCGATTTCAAGAGGGCTAGCTTATGCACCTTACTCAGATTTAATTTGGTGTGAAACAGCAAAACCAAATCTTGAAGAAGCAAAAAAATTTGCAGATGCAATACATGCAAAATTTCCAGGAAAGCTTCTAGCTTATAATTGTTCTCCTTCTTTTAATTGGAAAAAACATTTATCTGATGAAGAAATAGCTTCTTTTCAGATCAAGATTGCTGAAATGGGTTATAAATTTCAATTTATTACTCTAGCTGGCTTTCATACCCAAAATCTTGCAATTTTTGAATTAGCTGAACAATATAAATCTAAAGGTATGTCAGCTTACTCTAAGATACAACAGCAAGAATTTGCAAGAGAAAAAGATGGATACACGAGCGTTAAACATCAAAGAGAAGTTGGCACATCTTATTTTGATGCTGTATCTAATACTATCAGTTCAGGAAAAAGTTCTACTACAGCAATGGAAGGTTCAACTGAGTCTGAACAATTTTAGCTGTAATATAAATGTTAATAAGTGCATTATTATTAATCATTTGCTATTTTTTATTTAAGTATACCGCTGCTTGGATACTATACTATAATCAGATAGATAAAAGAATGCCGAGATCAATTTGGAGATATTCATATGATTATTCAGTAGTTGGTATTCGTGATATATCAGATTTAGAAGACAAGGTATTTGTTAGACAAAGAAGAAAAAGAAATATCATTGTAACAATGATGTATTTTATTTTAATTTTGGCATTTATTATAATAAACAATTTTGTAGCTAGTATCCTTATATACATCTTAAGTTAAAAATTATAAGAACTAAAAAAAATTTAAGATTTAACTTAAGTATTAAATTTTTCAATTAGTAGATTTAAGTTTTTGTATTTGATCCCAAGCAAGATTTATAGCTCTCATCTTTTTCTTGCTTTCATCTATTACTTCAGAAGGCACTCCTTTACTTATTAATAAATCAGGGTGATGTTCTTTACTTAATTGAATATATTTTTTTCTAATCGAAGGCAAATCATCTTCAGGTTTGCTAGCCAACACAATATATGGATTTAGTTTGTTAGAATTTTTTCTACTTTCTTGTATAGAATTAAATTCAGATTCTTTTAGACCAAAAATTTTAGATATATGCTGAATCATATCCTTTTCAGATTGACTTATATTTCCATCAGCTTCAGCTATGTAAAAAAGTATATTGATAACCTCTTCCAATACATTTGGATTATTTTTATAAATTTGAGATATTTGTTGTGCATAAGGTTCATAGCCTGTGCTTTCTTCTTTAGCTTTATTAAAAATTTTACCTACTTGTTCAATTTCATTTTCTGGAATTTTTAATTTATCTTTTACTGCTATGAGCTCTTCTTTGCTTACATGACCATCTACTTTACTAAGTTTCGCAGAAAGAACAATTAAAGATAGAGCAAAAATTTGTTGTGGTTGTGCAAAAGAACCGAAACCTGAAACGCTAGATTTTGCTCTTGATATTTTTCCTCCAATTAATGAACCTAAAAGCATTCCGAAAGGACCACCTAATGAAAAACCAACCATACCACCAATTAAGCTTCCCCAAATAGACATTTTAACTAATTTTTTTCTATTAATTGTTTTTTATTTTTTAAATATAAAAAATAAGCAATTATTTCATAACATATTGAAAATAATTGAAAAATTATTGGAATTTTAAAAAAGTAATAAAGAAACTTATATTTTGGTATTTTTTTCCAAACAAGTAGAAAGGCCTTTGCACCTCCAAAAATTTGTCCATTTTCTTCAACATGCAATCTTCTTAAAAGAGTTCTGTTGTTCTTTGATGTATCATTTTCAGCGATTAAATTATTTGTAATATCTACCCATTCAATTTCTTTAATATTTTGCTTTTTATAAAGATTTATTTCAGCTCTACAAATATTACAGGATTTGTTATAGTAAACTTTCATAAATTATTTTCTGTAAAATTATTAAAAATCAACTAGTTTGTACATGTGCTAATTACAACAATTGATAAAAACTCGATAAACATTAGCTTATTGATATGAATGATTTTTTTACAAAGACAGATTTAACTAGAAAAGATGCTGAGGGTATTATTTCTGAGACTTTAAATAAATGTGATGATGGTGAGCTTTATTTAGAAAATTCTAAAAGTGAGTCAATTTTATTAGATGATAATAAAATCAAAAGTTCTAGCTATAATTCAGATCTAGGTTATGGTTTGAGGGCCGTAACAGGTGAGGTGGTTGCTTACTCTCATTCTAATGAAATTTCCAAAAATTCTCTAAAACTTTCTGCTGATAATTTAAGTTCAACTTTGAAATCAAAAAAAGGTATTTATAATCATGAAATTCCAAAGACAAATAAAAAACTCTATAATGATATTAATCCTATTGAGGAAAAACCACTTAATTCTAAGTTAGAACTTTTAAATGAGGTTAATAACTATACAAGAGCTAAAGGAGCCATTGTTCAACAAGTTACAGCCAGCTTTGCTGGAGAGCATAAATCTGTCGAAATTATTAGAGCCGGCGGTGAAGTACTGACGGATGTAAGACCTTTAATTCGTTTTAATGTTTCCGTAATGCTTGAAAAAAATGGTAAAATGGAAACGGGTGTATATGGAATTGGTGGAAGACAATCTTATGATGAATATCTCAAAGACGATAATTGGAAAAAAGTATGTGATGAAGCTTTTAGAATAGCATCTGTAAATTTAGATAGTAAACCCGCTCCTGCAGGAGAGATGAAAGTAGTTTTAGGACCGGGATGGCCAGCAATTCTTATACATGAAGCAATAGGTCATGGTTTAGAGGGAGACTTTAATAGAAAAAAAACATCTGCATTTCATAACTTGATGGGTCAAAGAGTTGCAAGTGAAGGGGTTACAATTATTGATGATGGAACTTTGCATAACAGAAGAGGAAGTTTAACAATAGATGATGAAGGGACTCCTACAGAAAAAACTGTTTTAATTGAAAATGGTATATTAAAAAATTTTATGCAAGACCGTTTGAATGCAAGATTGATGAATACTAGATCTACAGGTAGTGGTAGAAGAGAAAGCTATAAACACGTTGTACTTCCAAGAATGAGAAATACAATGATGTTAAATGGAAAATATTCTCAAGAAGAAATGATTAAATCAGTTGATAAAGGAATATTTGCAGTTAGTTTTGGTGGTGGTCAGGTAGATATTACTTCAGGAAAGTTTGTATTTAACTGTACTGAAGCATATGAGATTATAAATGGTAAAATAAGCTCTCCTATTAAAGGAGCAACTTTAATTGGAGATGGTCCATCAATTTTAAAAGAAGTTTCACTAGTTGGAAATAATATGATGCTTGACCCAGGTATTGGAACTTGCGGTAAAGCAGGACAAGGAGTTCCAGTTGGTGTAGCTCAACCTTCAATTTTAATTAATAAAATGACCGTAGGTGGAACTCAATTATAAATTAAATGGTTAAAGATCAAGATTATTTAAAAAAAACAGCATCTTTTTGTATAGATTTAGCAAAAAAATTAGGGGCAACTAATTCTAGTGCAGCAATAATGCATT
The DNA here is from genome assembly GCA_902573385.1 of uncultured Pelagibacteraceae bacterium. GTDB lineage: Bacteria > Pseudomonadota > Alphaproteobacteria > Pelagibacterales > Pelagibacteraceae > Pelagibacter. The sequence goes on from CACGJS010000019.1 coordinate 7,657, forward strand.
CGATTTCAGAAACAGTTGATTTTAGAAACAAAAAATTAGATGAGTCTGACAGATCGGATAGTTTGGGGGTTAGCTTAACTACTTATATAGGCAAAAAAAAATCTAATATTTCTTCATCAAATCTTAATGAAGATAACATTAAAGCTTTAATAGAGAGATGTATTGAAACGACAAAAATTACACCTGAGGATGAGTTTAATTCATTACCAGATAAAGATTTGCTGGCGACAGAAATAAACGATTTAAATTTGTATGATGATGACCATATAGGTAACGATAAAAAAATAGAATATTTAAAAGAAGTTGAGAGTGCAGCATTTGAGAAAAAAGAAATTGTTAATACCGAAACAAGTTTTTCTGAAAGTAAATCAAACTTTATATTAGCTAATAGCGATGGTTTTTTAAATGGGTATAAATCCTCTTCCTTTTCAGCTTCATGCGTAGCTGTTGCAAAAGATATTGGTAATAATATGGAAAGAGACTATGAATTTACGAGCACATGTCATTTAAATGATATGTTGAAACCTAGCCAAATTGGTAGTGTGGCAGCAATAAAAACAATACAAAAATTAAATCCAAAAAAAATAGAAAGTGAAAAAATCAGTGTAGTTTTTGATAGAAGAATTTCAAAGGGAATACTAAGTACATTTGCGAGTGCAATATTATCTTCTTCTATAGCAAGAGGTGTTTCGTTTTTAAAGGATAAGATAAATAAAGATATATTTTCAAGCACAATAAATATTTTTGATAAACCTGATATAGTTAAGGGGCTAGGATCAAGATATTTTGACTCAGAGGGGGTTAAAACAGAAGAATTAAAATTAGTAGATCAAGGTGTTTTAAAGCACTATTTAGTAGACACTTACAATGGAAAAAAATTAAATCTAAAATCAAATGGTAGAAATGGTGGAACTAGTAATTTATTTTTTGAAAAGGGATCTATTTCGTACAATGATCTTTTAAAATTAAATCAAAAAACTTTATATATTACTGAAACTATTGGTCATGGAAGTAATTTGGTTACTGGAGATTATTCTGTAGGAGCTACAGGATTTATGGTTGAAAATGGTGTCTTCAAATATCCTGTAAGTGAAATCACTATAGCAGGAAATTTTAAAGACATATTTAAAAATATAACCTTGGCAGACGACCTTGAATTTAAGTATTCAACTAACGCTCCAACTATGCTAATCGAAGGAATGGTTGTTGCTGGTAAATAAAATTATTCAAAATTTTTTAATCTATATTCCCAATCACCCATCCTTGAATATTTTACTTTAAGAATTAGGCCTGTTTCCTTTTCAATCCATATATTAAAATTTAACTTTTTGTTTTCAGGAAGATTTGAGTCTTTAGATTTAAGAGTAAAGTGTTTAGCTTCATAACTTTTCCCGTATAATTTAATTTTTTCCTCGGCAATGAATGTTACTACTTGTTTTTTTATACTACCAGATACTGGGCTTATTTGACTTTCAGCTTCCAGTATATCGTGATTCCACCAATTTCCTATTACATTTTCTGTATTTGCTTTTCCAGAGTATGAAGAACCCTTAATTATGAATTTATTCATCTTTTCGTTTAATTCAAGGTTTACAAACTTTTCTTTTTTATTTTGTTTAGTTTTTGAATTAAAAGAAATTAGCTTATCTTTAAAGTATTTTTCTTCTCCATATCCTTCTACATCAAATATTGTGGCACCTAATAATTTTACAATAATTTTAATTTGGTTTGATATTTGAGTTTCGTTTTTTTTCAGTTATAAAAAAATAGTTATTATATCCTATTAATTCATTATTTCGGAAAATCTCCATTTCTATTTTTTTGAAATTTTTATAATCTGAGACATGTGCATTTAAATTATTAGAGATAAAAAGAAAAATGATAATATTTACAAAAAATTTTTTCATATTAAATAAGAATAATAGACTTTCTTTTTTTGTGGAAGTGTATAATTAATAAAACATGTTTTTATCTATAAAAAATGTTCCTAAAGTTACATGGAGTTCAAATAAGCCATTAAACTTAAAACCTAAAATTTCTACACTCTTTTTTTTATGTCTTGGTCTAGCTCTATTTGGTTTAGGTGAAGGACTATTAATTGTTTCTGCCTCAGGAGCTTCTCCATGGAGTGTTTTAGCTCAAGGTATTTCATTGAATATAGATTTTTCAATTGGAACTATCACTTTTTTTATCAGTATTGCGGTTTTGCTTCTTTGGATGCCATTAAATCAAAAACTTGGAATTGGAACAATCCTTAATGCTTTAATTATAGCTTTAATGATAGATATTTGTATCAAATTTGTACCAACTCCAGATAATTATATTTCACAGCTAACATTGGCTTTTATATCCGTACTTATAGTTGGACTTGGAGGTGGAATTTATTTAATTGCAAATTTGGGAGCTGGACCGAGAGATGGTTTAATGATTGGATTACAAAAAAAAACAAATCTACCAATAGCAACTGTAAGAGCATTTATTGAGGTTAGCGTTGTTTCTATAGGTTGGTATTTAGGTGGTACAGTTGGGGCAGGAACATTATTGTTTGCATTTGGAATAGGACCTGCTGTTGCTTTAGGATTATTTATTGTTGATAAAATTTTTAATTAAAGTGGTGTTCCAGACTTTTCATTTTTTTTTCTTTCATGTGGATTAAGAATAGCCTTTCTTAATCTAAGAGATTTAGGGGTTATTTCTAACGCCTCATCAGTATTCAATATACTTAGTTGTTCAGCAATTGACATTTTTCGAACTGGAGTAAGTACTACGTTTTCATCTGTTCCTTGAGTTCTCATATTAGTTAACTGTTTGCCTTTCATAACATTGATTATCATATCACCAGGTTTCGGAGTTAATCCAACTATCATTCCTTCATAAACAGGGTCATTATGTGTAACAAACATCTCGCCTCTAGCTTGTAAGTTAAATATTGCAAATGCCACTGCTTTGCCAGTGGCCATAGAAATTAATGCGCCATTTTTTCTTCTATCAATTTCTCCTTCAAATTTTCCATAACCATGAAATATTCTATTTATTACACCTGTGCCTTTTGTTAATGTAAGAAATCTACTTGTGTAACCCATTAGACCTCTTGTTGGAGCATGAAAGATTAATCTTTTTTTATCTTTTCCTGTATCTTTAAGATCAACTAATTTGCCTTTTCTCCTATTCATCGAGTCAATTATTTTTGATGAATATTCTTCATCTAAATCAACAGTAATTTCTTCAATAGGTTCTAGCTTATTTCCTTTTTCATCTTGTTTGTATAAAACCTTTGGAGGACTTACTGTCATTTCAAAACCTTCTCGTCTCATTTGTGTAAGCAATATTTCAAGCATTAATTCTCCTCGGCCACTAATCACAAAAGAATCTACTTTAGCATTTTGGGAAAAAGAAATTCCCACATTATTTTGAGCTTCAGAAATTAATCTGTCTCTAATTTGAGTGCTTGTTAATTTTTTTCCTTCTCTTCCAGCAAGTGGAGAGCTATTAACACTTATTGTAATAGACATAGTAGGTGGATCTATTGGTGTTGCAGGAATTGGTTCACTTATTTCTGGATCGCAAATAGTATCAGCTACATTAGCTTTTTCTAATCCAGCTATTACTACAATATCACCAGCTTCACCAACTTCGATAGGTACTTTTTTGGTACCCTCATACCTAAATATTTTAGTTAATTTACCTTCATCTACCTTTTCTCCTTTAAGATTAATCGCTTTAATTGATTGATTAGCTTTTGCAGATCCCTGGGATATTTTTCCAACTAAACTTCTACCTAAAAAACTATCTGCATACAAAAGTGTGGATAGCATAGCAAAAGGTTTTGTTTTATCGAGTTCTTCAGGTTTAACATGTTCTATAATTAAATCTAATAATGGATGAAGGTTTTCTCTAGGGCCATCAATTTCTTTACTTGCCCAACCGGATCTTCCACTTGCATATAAAACTGGAAAATCTAGTTGTTCCTCTTTTGCATCTAAACTTACAAATAAATCAAATGTTTCATCTAATACTTCATTAGCTCTTTGGTCAGCTTTATCCAGTTTATTTATTACAACAATTGGTTTTATTCCCTGTTTAAGAGCTTTAGCTAGTACAAATTTTGTTTGAGGCATTACACCTTCTGCAGAATCAATAAGTAATAATGCTCCATCAGCCATACTTAAAACACGCTCTACTTCGGCAGCAAAGTCTCTATGTCCAGGAGTATCTATAATATTCACTCTTGTGTTTTGCCAATTAATTGAAGCAGGCTTAGCTAAAATAGTAATTCCTCTTTCTTTCTCTAGTTCTCCAGAATCCATTAATCTTTCATCAACAACTTCATGTTCTCTAAATGAACCACTTTGTTTCATAAGATTATCTATCATTGTAGTTTTACCGTGGTCAACGTGAGCTATGATTGTGATGTTTCTAATATTATTAGCCATAATTTGAGGCTCTTATACATTAATTGTTTAATTTGAAAACTTAAAAAAACATATTATTTGTTTTGACTTATATTTTTAAAAAAATTCATTTCTTGTGATTATTCAAAAAATCTATAGATATCGCTATATAAATTAGACGTATTAAAGGATTAAGAGCATACCCCCTTAAAATTTAAAAAATCTAAATATCTAAATGAAAAATTTTAAATTATTAAAAATAGAAGACTCATTAAAGTATTCATTAGAAATAATGAAATTTAGTATACCAACCCCAATTCAAGCTATGGCAATACCTGTTGCACTGGAAGGTAATGATATTTTGGGAACAGCTCAGACAGGAACTGGAAAAACTTTAGCATTTAGTATTCCTTTAGTTAATAGACTAATATTAGATAAAAATGCATTTGCACTAGTTATGTGTCCAACTAGAGAGTTAGCAACTCAAGTGATGGCAGCCATTAAAAGTATCATTGGAGAAAAAATTAACATTAAAACAGCATTGCTTATTGGTGGTGAAGCTATGCAAAAACAACTTAGGCAATTAAGCAATAGATCTAGAATAATTGTAGGCACACCAGGTAGAATTAATGATCATTTAAAAAGAAGAAGTTTAAATTTATCTGCCACTAAATACTTAGTATTAGATGAAACAGATCGAATGTTAGATATGGGTTTTACTCCACAAATAGAAATGGTTCTGAAGTTTATCCCAAAAGATCATCAAACATTATTATTTTCTGCTACTTTACCACAAAATATTCTTAGAATTTCAGAAAGATATTTAAATAGGCCCAAAAGAATTTCTGTAGGCTCAACTTCAGTCCCTATTGCTAAGATTAAACAAGAAACACTTCAAGTTTATAAAGAAAATAAATATGATGAATTAATTGATCAGTTTTTATCAAGAAAGGGATCAATACTAGTTTTTGTTAAAACAAAACGTAGTGCTGACAAAATGGTTAAGCGTCTTAAAGAAGAAGGTCATTCTGCAGATGCTATTCATGGAGATCTTCGCCAAAGTAAAAGAGATCGAGTTATAAATTCTTTTAGAAAAGGCATTAAAAGAATATTAATTGCAACAGATGTTGCTGCTAGAGGTCTAGATATACCTTTAATTCAACATGTTATTAATTATGATTTACCCCAGGTACCTGAAGATTACATTCACCGTATAGGGAGAACCGCAAGAGCAGGATCTGTAGGCAGTGCTTTAACTTTTCTCACATCAGATGATAGGTTAATGTGGAATTCAATTAGTAAATTGATTGATCCAAACTTTAAAGCAACACCTAGAGATATAAAAAAAAATTCAAGAAAAGAAAAAATAAAAAAGATAAGGCCCCATATAATAAAAAAAGAAAATTTAGGGAGAAAAAAAAATCTTCTTTTAACTTTATAAAAAAGAAGTTTTTTAATAAAAATAGAGAAGACTCTAGACCAACAAGGTATGGAGAAAGAAAAAGTTTTGGTTTTAAAGGGAAAAGTAATTTTTCTATTAAAAAAAATTCAAAACCATTTGGTTATACAAATAACCCAAAATATTTTGGAAAAAAAGATTCTAAGAGTTCACCAACTGATATTATTAAAAAAGACTTTAGCTTTAAAAGAAAGAAAAAATTTAAGAACAGAAACAGTAGACCTAAAAACTTCACTTTCAAAAAACATGCTAAAAAAAGAAGAAGTTTTTAAGTTTTTTTAGCTTTTTCTTTTTTCTTTTTTCTTTTTTCTTTAAGGCTTAATTTAGGTTTTTTACTAACACTAGAGTCTTTAAATGATTTTCCACTATATCTTTTTGACATATCTAAATATTATATCAATTTAATAAAAAAAAAGGCCACCTAAAAAGATGGCCTTTAAATTTTTTTGGACGAAGTTTGGAATTACATTCCCATGCCACCCATACCACCCATGCCACCCATACCACCAGGCATACCACCAGGCATTCCACCTCCAGCAGCAGAATCTTTATCATCTGGTTTGTCAGCAACCATTGCTTCTGTAGTCACTAGTAGTCCAGCGATTGAAGCAGCATCTTGTAAAGCAGTTCTCAC
>CACGJS010000020.1 GCA_902573385.1 uncultured Pelagibacteraceae bacterium
TTGAAAAAAGACAATTTAGATAAAGTTAAAAAAGAACCAATATATAAAAAAGTTTTGGACTCCTTTCCGGATGCTGAATTAATTGATATTAAAAATCAGGGATTAGAAAATGACTGATTTTTCAAAGATTTTAAGCCAAGCAAAAGAAATAGAGTCAAAAATGAAAGAGAGCCAGGAAAAAATTAAAAATATTACTGCCGAAGGTATTTCAGGTGCAAATTCGGTAAGAGTAGTATTAAGTGGAGATGGAGAGATATTGAAAATTGATTTGTCTGATGAAATAATGAAAGAAAAAAAGATAATAATTCAAGATTTAATAAAAGCAGCTCATAATAATGCAAAAGCGGAACTTAAAGTAAAAACATCAGAAGAAATATCTAAGGTCACTGGAGGAATTGGAATTCCTGGATTTAAATTTCCATTTTAATTATATGCAAAATATCAATGAAATTGATGAACTAGTAAAATTTATTTCAAAGTTACCGGGTCTAGGACCTAAATCTGCAAAAAGAATTGTTCTTAAATTAATAAATAATAGAGATGAACTGATGAAACCAATGGCTAACGCATTAGTACAGGTATATAAAAATATATTAAGATGTAATATTTGTGGAACATTAAAGTCTAGCACTTATGGTTGTAATAACTGCGAAAATAGTAATAATAAATTTAATAAAATTTGTGTAGTAGAAAATATTGCCGATCAATGGAGTATTGAGAAATCAAGTATTTACCAAGGTTATTTTCATATTTTGGGTGGTACAATTTTATCATCAGGACAAAGAAAGGAAGATCTTTTAATAAATTCATTAGTTGAAAGAGCAAAAAAAAATGAAATTGAAGAAGTTATTATTGCTACTAGCGCCACTGTAGAGGGTCAGACTACAGCTTATTATATACAGGACAGTCTTAAAGAAGCTAATGTAAAAGTTTCAAAGCTAGCACAAGGCTTGCCTGTTGGTGGTGAGATTGAAAGTTTAGATGATGGAACTTTGTTTTCAGCATTTAAAAATAGGACTGGAATAAAAGCTAGTTCAGATTAATTTTTTTTAATCAATCTGTTTAAATGCAAAAGAGGTTCTGTATAGCCAGATGGTTGATTTCTACCATGAAATACTAAATCACACGCAGCCTTGAAAGCAACTGACTTATCAAAGTTTGGTGACATGTTTTCATAACCCGATCTACCATATGCTGGATCATTTTTATTTTGGTTATCTACAATTTTTGCCATTTTTTTCATAATTTCAAGAACTTGTTTGCTAGAACAAATCCCATGATGAATCCAATTAGCTATATGTTGTGAAGAAATTCTCAAAGTAGCTCTATCTTCCATTAAACCTATATTGTTAATATCAGGTACTTTTGAACATCCTACACCTTGGTCAATCCATCTTACTACATAACCCAAAAGTGTTTGTGCAGAGTTAGAAATTTCAGAATTGATTTCTTCAATTGACCAATTTGGCCTATCAGCCACTGGTATAGTTAGAAGATCATCAAGCTTTGCTGGCTCTCTATTTTGTAATTCTTTTTGTTTTTCAAAAATATCTATTTCATGATAATGCATTGCATGGAGAGCAGCAGCTGTGGGCGACGGTACCCAGGCACAATTTGCTCCAGCTTTTAAATGACCAGTTTTTTGTTCCATCATATCAGCCATTTTATCAGGCATCGCCCACATTCCTTTGCCAATTTGTGCTTTACCTGAAAAACCACATTGTAGGCCAATATCGACATTATTATTTTCATATGCACCAATCCATTTAGAAGATTTCATGTCACCTTTTTTAATCATTGGACCAGCTTCCATTGAAGTATGCATTTCATCACCAGTTCGGTCCAAGAATCCTGTGTTAATAAAAAATACTCTATTTTCAAGTGCTCTAACACATTCTTTTAAGTTTGAAGAAGTTCTTCTTTCTTCATCCATTATACCAATCTTACATGTATATTTTTTTAATTTTAGAACTTCTTCAACTTTAGTAAAAATTAGATCTGTGAATGCAGACTCATCAGGACCATGCATTTTTGGTTTAACAATATAAATTGAACCAGTTCTTGAATTTCCTTTTTTATAGATATCATGAAGACAGGCTGCCGAAGTTATAAAAGCATCCATAATTCCTTCTGGTATTTCAGAACCATCTTTTAAAGTAATTGCAGGATTTTTCATAAGGTGACCAACATTTCTTATTAGAAGTAAACTTCTACCATGTAATTTTAATTCTTTACCATCTTTAGAAGTATAATTACGATCAGAATTTAATTTACGTTCAACAGTTTTATTGTTTTTTTTAAATGTTGAATTTAAATTGCCCTTCATCAAACCAAGCCAGTTACGATAACAAATAACTTTATCTTCAGCATCTACTGCCGCAACGCTATCTTCATTATCACAAATAGTCGAAACAGCAGATTCTAAGATAATGTCATGAATTGCTGCACTATCTTGATTGCCGTCAGGATTATGTATTTCAAGTGAATTATTTGCATCAAAAATGATATCTATATGAAGATTATTATTTGTTAATAAGAGTGAAGATAAATGATTTGATTTTTTAACATATCCTACAAATTGATTAGGATTTTTTAGTTTTAAGTTTAATTGATTATTATTAATTTCAGGAACTCCTTTAATATCTTTCCAGCTTCCTTTCTCAAGTGGTACATTTTTATCTAGAAAGTTTCGACCATATTCTATTACTTTTTGTCCTCTTATTGGGTTATAAGTTTTTCCTATAACTGCTCCCTTTGTTTCAGGAATTACATCAGTTCCATATAAGCTATCATATAAGCTCATCCATCTTGCGTTAGCTGCATTAAGAGCATATCTTGCATTCATAATTGGGACAACTAATTGAGGTCCCGCAATGCTAGTTATTTCTCGATCAACATTTTTAGTTTTAATTTTAAAATCAGGACCTACCTCTTTTAAATAATCAATTTCTTTTAGAAATTTTTTATATTCATCGAGGTTAATTTCTTTACCTCTATTTTTTGTGTGCCACACATCAATATTTTTTTGTAAATCTTCTCTTATTTTTATTAATTCTTTATTTTTAGGAGCTAATTCATGAACAGCTTTATCAAATCCTATCCAAAAATCCTGAGGTAAAATTTTTGTATTTTTAAGAAGCTCATTATTGACAAACTCTAACAGTTCATTTGATATTGAAAGGTTGTTAATTTTTGTATATTTTTTTTTCATAGCACTCTTTAAACCCCATCTGTATGTTTGCCTGAGAGTTTTGCTCCTTCGGCGAGATAAAATCTCTCTCCAGAGTGTTATGTATTATCGGTCCTTTTGCCTGAGAGTTTCCGGGGTTGTTGCTCCTTCGGCGCCTCAATTAAGTAGTCTCTCCCGATAAATATTATTTAAATCATAAATTAATTATACCAATTAGTAAACATTTTATTGCCTTTTTTTGTAATTAAATAATAATCTAGATATTAAAAATGAAAAATTATCTTAACTTTGAGTCAGATATTAAAAGTTTAGAATTGGAGCTAGAGAAATTGAAAGATCCTTTTAATCAAGAAGGGCTATCAGAAGTTGATACCAATAAAATTTCTAGCATGCAATCTGCCATAGACTCTAAACTAAATGAAGTTTATTCTAATTTAAATGCCTGGCAAACTGTACTTGTTGCAAGACATGAAGATAGACCAAAATCTAATTTTTTTATTGAAAATTTATTTGAGGATTTTATTCCTTTGTCGGGAGACAGACTTTATGGTGAAGATAAATCAGTTCTGACCGGTTTTGCCAAGATTGATGGAAACTCCGTACTAGTAATTGGCCAAGAAAAAGGTGATGATTTGGAGTCAAGAATTGATAGAAATTTTGGAATGATGAGACCAGAAGGTTATAGAAAAACCATTAGACTAATGAGGCTGGCTGACAAGTTTAACATTCCAATAATCTCATTTATAGATACTCCAGGAGCGTATCCCGGGGTTGGAGCAGAAGAAAGAGGGCAAGCAGAAGCAATAGCAAAATCAATTGAATGCTGTATGGAATTAAAAGTCCCAACTTTATCAATAGTAATTGGAGAAGGTGGATCTGGTGGAGCAATTGCTTTGGCTTCGTCAAGTAAAGTTCTTATGTTACAAAATGCAATTTATTCAGTAATTTCTCCAGAAGGGTGTGCAACAATTTTATGGAGAGACCCAATGAAAACTTTAGAAGCTGCTAAAGCAATGAAATTGACAGCTAAAGATCTTTTAGATTTAAAGATAATAGATGAAATTATAGATGAGCCTACTGGTGGAGCACATAGAGATAGAGATTTAATCTTAAATAATGTGAAAAATTCAATTTTAGATAATTTACAAAGTTTTAGCTCAATGAGTAGAGAGGAAATATTTGATGATAGAAAAAAAAAATTTTTATCTATCGGAAGAAGTTATGGTTTTATTAACAGACCAACAAATTCAACTAATTTATCTATAAATCAAAATTTTATAGATAAATTAAAAAATAAGATTTTTAGAGATAAGAAAATTTTATTTGGTTTTATTTCAATATTTTTGTTAATGATTTTATATTTTTTATATAGCTAAATTCCCACAACAATGTTTATATTTTTTCCCCGATCCACAAAAGCATGGTTCATTTCTTCTCATTTTTTTTCCTGAAATATTAGGTATTTTTTTTGTTTCAACTTTTTCATTTGTCTTTTCAATAATAGTTAAATTTATTAAAATAGTAATTAAGTCTGTTTTTAACTTATTGAGCAGGTTTTCAAATAATAGAAAAGCTTCTTTTTTATATTCGATTAGAGGATCTCTTTGTCCATAAGATCTTAATCCTATTACCTGTCTTAATTGTTCAAGATATTGTATATGAGATTTCCAATTTAAATCTACAGTTTGTAAAAAAATTCTTTTTTCAATTTCTTTTGATTGTTCTTGCCCAAGAAATTCTAATCTTTCGTCTCTTTTTTTTATAAATTTTTCTTTTATACCTTTTTTAAACTCTTCATTTTTGTATTGAATAAGTTTTTCAAACTCATTTTCAGTAAAACTTTTTCCTAGTACTGGTTTTAATTGATTAACTAAATCATTATTTTTTGGATTTATCATATATTGATTCTTTAAATTTATAAATTTTTCAATAATTTCATTTAAAAAATCGTCAGAATAAGAGAATATATTTTCCGCTTTAATTATGTTGTTTCTCTGAGAAAATATCACGTGTCTTTGATCATTTAAAACATCATCAAATTTTAGTAATGTTTTTCTTATATCAAAATTTCTTGCTTCAACTTTTTGCTGTGCTCGTTCAAGAGCTTTATTAATCCAGGGATGATCAATACTTTCACCATCTTTTAGACCTAGTTTTTGGAGTATATTGTTCATTGATTCAGAGCCAAAAATTCTCATTAAATCATCTTCAAGACTTACATAAAAAATAGAATTACCCTCATCTCCTTGACGACCAGATCTTCCACGTGCTTGATTATCAACTCTTCTGGACTCCATTCTTTCGGTGCCAATTACAAAAAGACCTCCTAAGGATTTTATTTTTTCTTTTTCCAGGTTCAATTGATTTTCAGGTATGCTCCCTTTTTTTCCACCAAGCTGTATATCTACCCCTCTACCAGATATACTTGTAGTAATTATTACTGAATTTATTTTTCCAGCATTTGCTATTATTTCTGCTTCTTTTTCATGATTTTTTGCATTTAGAACCGTATGTCTAATATTTTTATTTTTTAGTAGTTGAGAGTATTCTTCGGATTTGTTGATGCTTGATGTAAAAATCAAAATTGGCTGACCTTTTGTATTTATTTCTAAGATTTTAGAAATTATTTCATTATTTTTTTCTGTCTCAGTTCTAAAAATTTGATCATTCCAATCTTTTCTAATCATCTTTTTATTTGTTGGAACACTAACTACAGATAAATTATATATTTCAAAAAATTCCTCAGACTCAGTTGCAGCAGTACCGGTACATCCTGAAATTTTTTTATATAGTTTAAAATAATTTTGATAAGTAATTGAAGCAAGAGTTTGATTTTCAATTTGAATATCAACTCTTTCTTTTGCTTCAAGTGCCTGATGTAGTCCATCACCATATCTTCTGCCTTCTAAAATTCTACCAGTTAATTCATCAATTATCTTTAAAGATCCATCTTGAATTATATAATCTCTACCTTTTTCAAAAAGGTGATTAGCTCTAAGAGCTTGATTAACATGATGTACTAAATTTAAGTTCTCTGGGTCATAAAAGTTATTATTTTTTAAAATTCCTGCACTAGAAAAAATTTTTTCAATGTTATCAATACCTTGATTTGTAAGAAGAATATTTTTGTCTTTTTCATCTATTTCATAATCATTATTTACTAATTTTTTGACTAATTTATCAATTGCTAAATATTGATCAGTTTTATTTTCTGCAGCTCCTGAAATTACTAGTGGAGTTCTAGCTTCATCTATTAAGCATGAGTCGATTTCGTCGACTATAGAAAAATGATGTTCTCTTTGACACATTTCTTCAGATGAAAACTTCATGTTATCTCTTAAATAATCAAAGCCAAGCTCACTATTAGTTGCATAAGTTATATCGCAATTATAATTTTTTTTTCTTTCATAATCATTTTGATCATTATTAATATAACCTGCAGATAAACCTAAAAATTTATAAATTTGCCCCATCTCTTCACAGTCTCTTTTAGCTAAATAGTCATTGACAGTTACAATATGTACACCCTTTTCACATAGTGCATTTAGATAGGCAGCTAGAACAATAGTTAAAGTTTTACCTTCTCCAGTTTTCATTTCAGATATTTTACCTTCATGAAGAACAATTCCACCAATCATTTGAACATCATAATGTCTTTCATTTCTGACTCTTTTAGAAGCTTCTCTTACTAGCGCAAAAGCTTCTGGCAATAATTCATCAATATTAACACCTTGTTTAATTCTATTTTTTAATTCCTGTGTTTTTTTAGGAAATTCTGAATCATCAAGTGTATTTATGAGAGTTTCTTTTGAATTAATTTTTTCAACTATTTTATTCAGCCTATCAAGCTCTTTTTGATTGCCAGATTTAATGAATTTTGACAGTAAATTTAAAGGATTTAACATTTAATTTTTTAATTTATGATATAATAATTTAATATAACTTTTAATATAGGTATTAAATAACATTTTTAAATAGCATGACAATAAACATAAGCAGTTTTTTAAAACTTCAAAATAAAAAGACAAAAATGAGTGACTTTCAAGATTTAGATCATATAGACGATCTATCTATTTCGACTACAAGTGCCAATTTATATAATCACCAAAGAGACGATCTTGTTATGTTTTATTTTAGAAAGGGAGCTAATTTTGCCTCAGTTTATACTCAATCAAAAATAAGATCTGAAAATATTAAATGGAATTTAAGTTTAAAAAGCAAAAAAATTAAGGCACTTGTTGTTAACACAAGAAATGCAAATGCATTTACAGGAAAAGAAGGCTATCAAGGCTTAAAAGAAATAGCAGATGAATTATCAAATAAATTATCAATAAAACAAATCAATGATGAAGATAAACCTGAAAAAGTAAACCCTAATCAAATAATGTTTGGATGCACAGGTACAATTGGTGAAACTTATCCAACAGAAAAAATAAAAAATAATATATCAACTTTAGTTGAAAAAATTAAATATACGCAAAATAAGTATATTTGGATGAAATCAGCCTTGGGAATTATGACTACTGACTTGTCTCCAAAATTAGCAATGGCAGCGTGCAAGATTGGAAACTCTAATATTAAAATTTATGGTATAGCAAAAGGGTCTGGAATGATTTTTCCTAATATGGCAACCACACTAGGTTATATATTTACAGACGCATCTCTTTCTTCGAGTGTTTTACAAAAGTTACTCTTAAAAAATATAGAAACAACGTTTAATGCAATTAGTTGTGATGGAGATACTAGTACTAATGATATGGTTTCAATATTTGCTACTGGTGCTGTAAAAAATACAGAAATTAATAATTTGAATATTTCTAAACTTAAAGCTTTTGATAAAGCATTACATTCGGTATTATTAAATCTTGCTATCAGAGTAGCGTCTGATGGTGAAGGTGCTTCAAAATTTATAACTATTAATGTTAAAAGTTCTAAAACTCAAGAAGATGCTAAAAAAATTGCTTTTTCAATTGCAAACTCACCCTTAGTAAAAACTGCTTTTGCAGGCGAAGACCCTAATTGGGGTAGAATTATAATGGCAATAGGAAAATCGAAAGTCGATGTTAACTTAAAAAAATTGTCGATTAATTTTGGAAAAATAAAGATTGTTGAGAAAGGTCATTTATCAAATTCTTATAGTGAAAAGGAAGCCGCTGAATATATGAAAAATGAAAAAATTGACGTATCAATAGATATTGCAACTGGTAAAAAAAACTTTACTGCGTTTACAATGGATTTAACTAAAAAATATATTGAGATTAATTCTGATTATAGAAGCTAATTTATTTGATTAACTATGATAAAATATAATTTATCTTGTAAGAATTGTAAAAATACATTTGATAGCTGGTTCTCATCCTCTAAAGAATATGAAAAGTTAAAAAGACTTAAATATATTAATTGTCATGAATGCAACTCCTTGGATGTAGAGAAAAGCCTAATGATGCCTAACATAGTTAACTCAAAAGTAAAAAATTTTAAAAATTCAAAAAAAGATAAAAACATTAATATAAAAAAAAAAATATTAGAATATCAAAATTTTATTAAAAAAAACTTTCATTATGTTGGAGATAAATTTACCTATGAAGCTCGCTCAATGTATTATGATAATAAAAAAGACAATAAAGGGATTTATGGAATTGCGTCAAAACAAGATATTGAAGAGTTAAAAGAAGAAGGAATTGAAACTGAAGTTATTCCATGGATTAAAGAAAATGATAGTTAAATCTTTTTAAATTTAGAAATATAATTTACTGAATTATCTTTACTTAAAGTCCATTGATCATCAAATAAATTATATTTCATTCCATCAATTCTTTTTATAATTAAATTATGTTTTTTACATATTTTTATAATATCCTCAGGTTTTACAAATTTATCCCAGTCATGAGTACCTATTGGTAGCCAATTTAAAATATATTCTGCTCCTACAATTGCAAACAAATATGATTTTAAAGTTTTATTCAAAGTAGCAATAAACATTAAGCCATTTTTTTTTAATAAATTTGAACTCTTGGTAATAAAAAAATCAATATTTTCAACATGTTCAATTATCTCCATATTCAAAATTACATCAAATTTTTTTTTAGTTTTTAATGTTTCTGGAGAAGCACATATATAATTTATTTTTAATTTTTTTTTTTTGGCATGAAATTTAGCTACTTCAATATTTTTTTTGGAAGCATCTATTCCAACTATATTTGCGCCAAGTCTGCTCATCGGCTCTGATAGCAAACCTCCCCCACAGCCAATATCTAGAACATCAATATTTTTTAACGGTTTATTTTTTAGGTTTAGATTAAAGCTTTTTATTATATTATCTTTAATATATCTTATTCTAATAGGGTTAAACTTGTGTAAAGGTTTAAATTTTCCTTTAGGATCCCACCACTCCTCTGCAATTTTTGAAAATTTTTCTATTTCTTTTTTATTAATTGTGCTCATAATTCAAGTCTTGTGGACATAACAATTAAGATGTATTTTATCAATATAATTTAGATTAAATTTAAAAAAATTATCAATGAAAATTGTAGTATTAAAGTTTGGAGGAACTTCAGTAGGAAGTATAGAAAGAATAAAAAAAGTAGCGCAAATAATAGCTACTTATAAAAAAAGAAGGTATAAAATAATAGTTGTTTCTTCAGCAATGAGTGGGACAACAAATGACTTAATTAAAAAATCCCAAAAACTTAGTACAAACTTTGACCAAGCAGAATATGATACTTTATTAGCATCAGGAGAGCAGATAAGTTGTGCTTTGATTGCTGGAAGATTAAATGATCTCGGGTATAAATCTAGATCTTGGTTATCTTGGCAAATTCCTATTGTTACTGATGGACCTCATAAAGCAGCAAGAATTGATAATATCAATAAAAAGAAAATTTTAAAATTTATTAATTCAGGAGGAATCCCAGTTGTTACAGGTTTTCAAGGTATAAATAATAATTCAAGAATTACAACATTGGGTCGAGGAGGGTCTGATGTTTCTGCAATAATGATAGCAAAATTTTTTAATGCAGAGGAGTGTATTATATATACTGATGTTGATGGTGTTTATACAACAGATCCAAAAAATTATAAAAAGGCAAAAAAAATTAGTAAAATTTCTTATGATGAAATGCTTGAAATGGCATCATTAGGTGCAAAAGTTATGCAACCTACTTCAGTGCAGGATGCAAAATTAAATAATATCAGTTTTATAGTAAAATCTTCGTTTGTTAAAAAAAGTGGAACTTTAATAACTAATACTAAAAGGATGTTTAGTGATCAAATTATTACTGGAATAACTGCAACAAAAAATGATTCAAAAGTAACAATTGTTGGAGTTAAGGATAGACCAGGGGTAGCAGCATCTATTTTTAAACCGTTATCACTCAATAATATAAATGTGGATATGGTTGTTCAAAACATATCTTTGAATGGAAAAGAAACAGATTTAACATTTACCATTAAATCTGATGATATAAAAAAAACAAAAAAATTAATTAAATTAAATAAAAAAATTTCTTTTAGAAAATTAAATTGTGATAATAATGTATCTAAAGTATCTATAATTGGAGTAGGTATGATTACTACCCCTGGTATTACTTACAGAATGTTCCAAGCATTAGCAGCAAAAAAAATAAACATAATGGTTATTTCAACATCTGAGATAAAAATTTCAGTTTTAATTTCAAATAGATTTATCAAAAAAGCTGTGGCTGTACTACACAAAGAATTTAAATTAAACTAAAAATGAGCTTAAGACCATTTAGAGATATAAATCGTAGAAAAACAAAGGTAATTAATGTTGGTAATGTTATGATAGGTGGAGATAACCCTATTTCAGTTCAATCAATGACAAATACTTTAACCTCTGATATCAATGCAACTATTAAACAAATTAATGGTATTTCTGAAGAGGGAGCTGATCTCGTAAGAGTTTCTTGTCCAGATGAACAGTCAACTTTAGCTCTTAAAGAAATAACTAAAAATGTTACTATTCCAATTATTGCAGATATTCACTTTCATTATAAAAGAGCTATAGAGGCTGCAGAGAATGGCGCTAAATGTCTAAGAATTAATCCAGGTAATATTGGTGATAAACAAAAAATTTATGATGTATTAAAAGCAGCTAAAAATAATGATTGCTCTATAAGAATTGGTGTAAATGCAGGATCATTAGAAAAAGATATTTTAGAAA
Organism: uncultured Pelagibacteraceae bacterium; assembly: GCA_902573385.1. Lineage (GTDB taxonomy): Bacteria > Pseudomonadota > Alphaproteobacteria > Pelagibacterales > Pelagibacteraceae > Pelagibacter. The sequence continues at coordinate 11,373 of CACGJS010000020.1, forward strand.
AATATAAAGAACCCTGCCCTGAAGCCTTAGTTGAAAGCGCACTAAAAAATATAAAAATTTTAGAGGATCAAGATTTTTTCAATTTTAAAATTAGTGTTAAATCTTCAGATGTTTTTTTATCTATAGCTGCCTATCGTCAGCTTTCAAAAGTTACAGATTATCCTTTGCATTTAGGAATCACAGAAGCAGGTAGTTATATTAGTGGTAGCATCAAATCTTCAATAGGATTGGGTTCACTTTTAATGGATGGAATTGGTGATACAATAAGAATTTCTCTATCAGATGACCCTGTTAAAGAAATTAAAATAGGCAATGAAATATTAAAATCACTTAATTTAAGAAATAGAGGTGTGAAAATTATTTCTTGCCCTTCATGTGCAAGACAAGCTTTTCAGGTCATTCAAACAGTGAAGATATTAGAAGAAAAACTTTCTCATATCAAAACTCCAATAACGCTCTCGATTATTGGGTGTGTAGTTAATGGCCCTGGAGAAGCAGCCATGACAGATATTGGTATTACAGGGGGTGGTAAAGGTAACAATATGCTTTATTTATCTGGAATTCAAAGTGAAAAAGTTTTATCAGAAGATATAATATCAAGAGTTGTTTATGAAGTAGAGAAAAAAGCTGCAGAGCTTAATAATAAAACATAATGATCCCATTAAAAACTATTGAAGATTTAATATCTAGACATTCTATATTAGAGAAGGAGCTATCATCAGGTGACCTAGACAAAAAACTATTTGCAGAAAAATCTAAGGAATATTCTGACTTAAATGAGATCATTGAGAGTGCTAAAAAATATTTTTCCTATGAAAATGAAAAAATAGATTTAGAAAAAATATTAGAGGATCCACAAAGTGAAAATGAATTTAAGATAATGGCGGAAAAAGAATTAAAAGAAATTAAATCACAAAATGAAATAATTGAAAAAGAGTTGAAATTATTTTTATTACCAAAAGATGAGGCTGATAAAAAAAATGCTATTATAGAAATTAGAGCAGGAACTGGAGGTTTAGAGGCAAGTTTGTTTGCTGCCGATCTTTTTAAGATGTATGAAAAAGTTAGTAATAAAAAAAAATGGGAATTAGAATTGATTAGTATGTCAAGAAGTGAAGCAGGTGGATTAAAAGAGGTAATAGCATCTATTAAAGGAAAAAATATTTATTCAACTCTAAAATATGAAAGTGGAGTTCATCGAGTCCAGAGAGTTCCAGACACAGAAACTCAAGGTAGAGTGCATACGTCTGCAGCAACAGTTGCTGTTTTGCCAGAAGCAGAAGAAGTAGATTTAAAGATTAATGAGTCTGATTTACGTATTGATGTTTTTAGAGCTGGAGGACCTGGTGGTCAGTCAGTGAATACAACTGATAGCGCAGTAAGAATTACTCACATTCCGACGGGTCTTTCAGTATCTCAGCAAGATGAAAAATCACAACACAAAAATAAAGCAAAAGGTATGAAAATTTTGAGATCTAGACTTTATGAGTTAGAGCGGGCAAGAATAGAAAATGAAAGATCTAAAGATAGAAAAAATAAAATAGGTACTGGAGATAGATCTGAAAGAATTAGGACATACAATTTTCCTCAAGGAAGGGTTACTGATCATCGTATAAATTTAACATTACACAAACTAGAAGAGTTTTTAGAAGGAGTAGCATTTGATGAAATGATAGAAACGCTTACTTTGCAAGCTCAAGAAGAAAAATTAAGTAATTTAAGTTAAAATGAACATAGAAAATTCTCTTTCTCATGCTGTTAAAACTTTAAGTAAATTTAATATAAAGAATCCTTTACTAGATAGTGAGGTACTACTTTCAAAGGCTATTAATAAAGATAGAAAGTATATTATCTTGAATTCATATGAAAAATTAAACCAAAAAAATTTGGATAGTTTTAATGCTTTAATAGAAAGAAGAAAAAAAGGAGAACCAATTGCATACATAACTAATAAAAAAGATTTTTGGAATAGTTCATTCTATGTAGATAAAAATGTTTTAGTTCCAAGACCAGATACAGAATTAATAATTGATCAGGTTTTAAGAATTTTCCCAAAAAATAAGCAATTACGATTGCTTGATATAGGTGTTGGGTCTGGCTGTATTCTTTTGTCCTTATTGAAAGAAAGACCTAATTTTTTAGGAACCGGTATAGATATTTCAAAAGAAAGTATAAATATAAGTAAATATAATGCAAAAATACTACAATTAAAAAATAGAGTAAAATTTTATAATTCAGATGTTGACAATTTTAAAAATGGTAAATATGATCTTATTGTATCAAACCCTCC
>CACGJS010000021.1 GCA_902573385.1 uncultured Pelagibacteraceae bacterium
CATCCACTGTTAATTTATGTTACGAGTTTGCAAATGACTTTAGAGATGATCTTAAAAAATTTGATCCCAAAAGGGTGTATAAGTCAGAACTTTCTGAAAGATTGAATATATGAATTACTTAATTGTTGGAGCATCTTCAGGCTTAGGAAGAGATTTAGCTTATATTTTTGCTAAAAATTCTCATAATTTAATATTAATATCTAGAGATGAAAGAGATACACTGGCTTTAAAAACAGATATAGAAAATAAATTTAATTCAAAAGTTAGTATAGATGTTGTTGATTGTAGTTCATCTGAAAAAGTTAAAACTTATATAAAATCTAATTTCGCTAACTTAAAAGATATAGATGGTGTGCTTTTTCCAATTGGAATGATTTTTGATGACGACACTATTCAAAACGATATCTCTAAAACAAATGATTTGATACAAGCAAACTATGGTGTTGTAGCTCACTTTGTCTCCGAGATGTCTAAAATTTTTAAACAAAAAAATAATGGTACTATAGTAGGTTTTGGAAGTGTCTCAGCTTATTTAGGTAGAGATTTAAATACTACATATGCCGCATCTAAAAGAGCTTTAGACTCTTTTTTTGAAAGTTTAGCTTTTGGTAATATTAAAACTAATATTAAAGTCCAATTTTATGTATTAGGATACTTAGACAGTAATTTAACTTTTGGAAGAAAGTTATTTTTGCCAAAAGGATCTACAGAAAAACTAGCTAAAATAGTTTACAAAAATATTAATAAAAAATATAAAAAAGTCTATTTTCCTTATTGGTGGGCAGCAATTTCATATACATTATTAATTTTACCTTTTTTTATTATCAGAAATCTCATAAAAGTTATCAAATAAAAAATGCTTTCAAATAAAGAAATTATCTGTCCAAATAATTTATTAGATATTGCACATAACAAAAAAAATATAAAAGCAGCCATTGTAAATGCAGGTAAACCTTTGCCCATGTTATCTGTCCAAGATGCTGTTAATGAAAATTTAATTATACCTATTTTTATTGGTGATAAAAAAGAAATTTTAAAATATGCTGAACAGTTAAAATGGGATATTTCAGAATACGATATTATAGATGAACCTGTAGAAAATAAGACAGCAGCAATAGCTGCAAAACTTGCTAGCAAAAATGAGATTAAAATTATAGTTAAAGGTCATATTCATACTGATGTCTTAATGAAAGAAGTATTAAAAAGAGAATATAATTTACTTGGAAAAACTAGACTCAGCCATATATGGCATATGACAACTAGCAAAAGTGATAAGCCTCTTATAATTACTGATGGAGCTTTAAATGTTTTGCCTAATGTAAAAACAAAGATGCATATTTTAAAAAATGTAATTAATTTTTCTAATAGAATAGGAAACAAAAGACCAAAAATTTCTGTATTGTCTGCTACAGAAGAAATTTTAGATAGTATGTCAAGCTCTATTGAAGCTAATGAAATTACAAAACTTGCAAAAGAAGATAAACTAGAAGCAGATGTATTTGGACCTCTTGCATTTGATAACAGTATTTCTAAAAAATCTTCTGCAATTAAAGGTATAAAAAATATAGTTGCTGGAGAAGCAGATGTATTACTTGTGCCGAATATTGAAACTGGAAATGCTTTAGTTAAAATGATGATTTATTTTATGGGTGCATGTGCAGCTGGAGTAGTCGTTGGTGGCAAAGTACCTGTGGTAATTACTAGTAGATCTGATGAAGCTCAAGCTAGATTGGCTTCCATTGCAGCTGCTGTTGTTGCTTTAAATTAATTCATTATTGAAATTATTTTATTAATGCTTTAAACAAAGGCTTCAAAATTAAAAAAACTATGACTATAACTTATTTAAAAAAATCACCAAAAACCTCTTCTACAGATGATACAAAAACTACAGAAATTGTTAAGAGTTTATTAAAAGATATTGAAGAAAAAAAAGAACAAGCTTGTATTGATCTTACAAAAAAATTCGACAAATATGATGGTGAAATTATAGTCTCTAAAGAGAGAATTGAAGAAATTAAAAAAACTTTAGACCAAAAAACAAAAGATGATATTAAATTTTCCTATGATAGGGTTAGAAAGTTTGCTGAAGCACAATTAAAAAATTATGGACAAGATTTTGAAGTAGAACTTTCTCCTGGATTATTTGCAGGTCAAAGATTGATTCCTGTTAATACTGCTGGTTGTTATATACCAGGTGGTAGATATGCTCATATAGCTTCTGCAGTTATGAGTGTAACAACAGCTAAAGTGGCAGGTGTAAAGAATGTAATTGCATGTAGTCCTCCAAAAGAAGGAGTGGGAGCTCATCCAACTATAGTTTATACTGCAGACTTATGTGGAGCTGATGTTATCTTAAATTTAGGTGGTGTACCTGGAGTTGCTTCGATGACTAATGGGCTATTTAATAACCCTCCCGCAGATATTATAGTTGGTCCTGGAAACCAATTTGTTGCAGAAGCTAAGAGAATTTTGTTTGGTAAAGTTGGGATTGATCTATTTGCAGGTCCTACAGAAATTGCAGTTATTGCAGATGACAAAGCTGATGCTGAAATGGTTGCTGTTGATCTAGTTGGACAAGCTGAACATGGTTACAACTCCCCTGCTTGGTTATACACAACTAGTAAAAGAGTTGCAGATGAAGTAATGAAAAGAGTTCCAGAATTAATAGCTGACTTACCAGAAATTCCTAGAACTAGCGCAGAGGCAGCTTGGCGAGACTATGGTGAAGTTATCCTTTGTGACACAGACGAAGAAATGGCAAAAATCAGTGATGAATATGCTCCTGAACATTTAGAAGTACAAACTCAAAACTTAGAATGGTTTCATAAAAGATTAAAAAACTATGGCTCTTTATTTATAGGTGAAGAAACAACTGTAGCTTATGGTGATAAATGCTCAGGAACAAATCATATCTTACCTACAAAGGGTGCTGGTCGCTATACAGGTGGATTGTTTGTTGGTAAATTTATCAAAACATTAAGTTTTCAGAGAATGACTAAGGAGTCAACAAAAACAGTTGGAGCAGCTTGTGCAAGAATTTCAAGATACGAAGGTATGGAAGCTCATGCTAGAACGGGTGATGTAAGATTGAGAAAATATGGATTTTCTAACTAACTAATTTTCTGGTTTAAAAATTAAACATAAACCATTACTACAAAATCTTTTTTTTTGTAAACCATCGGCAAAAACATGTCCATGATGAACGCCACAATTAGCACAGTGATATTCTACTCTTTTCATACCTAGTGAATAATCAATCTTTGTTTTGAATGCTCCTGGTAATGACTCTCTAAAAGACGGCCAACCTGTTCCACTATCAAATTTTGCTTTTGATGAAAAAAGTTTTGCATCACAATTAGCACAATGAAAAAAACCATTTCTTTTTTCATAATTTAAAGGACTGGAGTAAGGTCTTTCAGTTTCTTCATTAAACATTATATCTTTTTGTTTTTCAGTAAGGTTTTGATTGATAATCTTTTTAGTAGTTGAATATAAAAATTTATAAGGTAAAAGAAAGATTGAAAAAAAAGATATTCCGAGTAATTGAAAAAAATTTCTTCTATAATTTTTCATTAATTAAGGTATTTTTTTCTGTATTATTGATGACTAATCCAAATAGTTTTAGTCTGAAGAAAAGAATTTAAAGCTTCAGTTCCTTGATCTCGACTTAAAGAGCCTGATTGTTTATAGCCACCAAAAGGAGTTTTTATATCTCCCTCAGAAAAAGTATTAACTGAAACTGTTCCACAAGGAAGACTTTTAGCCATATGAAAAGCTCTATCAATGTCTTGAGTGAATACACTTGCGTGCAAGCCATATTTCGAATTACTTGCAATTTTCAATGCTTCTTCAGTATCATTAACTGTAAGGATCCCTAAAACTGGACCAAAAATTTCTTCTTGAGCAATTACCATATTTTCTTTTAAATTATCAAATAACGTTGGCTTAGCAAAAAAACCTTTTTTAGAATTCTCAGATACACCACCAATTAAAAGTTTTGCTCCTTCATCAATGCCTTTTTGAATAAAACCATCTACTGTTGCTAAGTGTTTTTTTGAGATCATTGAACCCATATTTGAGCTTGGGTCTAATGGATCACCTACTTTAAGAGCTTTAACTTTCTTTGAAACTTTATCTAAAAATTCGTCTTTAACTTTGCTATGAATAATCTGTCTCATATTTGCAGAACAGTTTTGACCACCATTCCAAAAAGCAGAATTGATTGCGTTATCAATTAAATCATCTGTTATTTTTGCGTCTTCTAAAACTATAAATGGACTTTTTCCACCCATTTCTAACCCAATAGTTTTTAAATTACTTTCACCAGAATACTTCATAAACAAGGCGCCAACTTCTGTTGAACCTGTAAATGAAACAGCATCAACATCATTATGTCTTCCAAGTGCTTCTCCTACATCTCCAAAACCAGGAATAACATTTAAAACACCATCTGGAATTCCTGCTTCTTTTGCAATTTGAGCTACTCTTATTGCTGTAAGCGGTGTGTCTTCAGCTGGTTTAATTATAACAGAACAGCCAGCTGCTAAGGCTGGTGCCATTTTCCAAACAGCCATCATTAGAGGAAAATTCCAAGGAACAACTCCTGCAACAACTCCTATTGGTTCTTTAACAATTAAACTTGTTAGTGATGGTTCTGTTGGTCCAACTTTTCCAAAAACTTTATCAATTAGTTCTCCATACCATTGAAAATGCATAGGTGCATCAATTGCAACCTCATTAATACAATCGCCAATTAATTTTCCTGTATCAATACACTCTAAAACAGAATTTTCATCACCATATTTTCTTAAAAGTTCCGCAAATTTTAGTAAAACGTCTTTTCTAAATTCTGGTGAAGTTCTTGACCAAACGCCACTATTAAATGCTTTTCTTGAAATTTTTACAGCTAAATCAACATCTTTATGATTACATTTTGAGACAGTACAAAGTTTCTCACCTGTAGCAGGATTTATATTTTGAAACTTTTCTCCATCAATAGCATCAACGTACTTACCATCAATAAAAGCTCGTCCTTCAAACTTAAGTTTTTTTGCAATTACTTTATAATTAGTTATCACCAATTATTTTGGATTAGCCGTCAATGTTTTAATCTCTAAAACATTTTCATTTGGATCCTTCACAAAGAAAGTTTCTTGTTCGTACTTAGTTCCCTTAAATCTTAAATAAGGCTCATCATAATACTTAGTGCCATTATTTTTTAATCTTTCTTTAAGAGCATCAAAATCTTCTCTTGATAAATGAACTCCAAAGTGTGGGACTGAAACATTTCCCATATCAACATCATGTCTTTCGTTATCTAGTTTGTGTTCACTTGCATGAAGGGTTAATTCATTTCCCCAAAAGTCAACATCAGCCCATTCTTGTGCTGAGTTATCCAATCTACATCCTAATGTTTCACTATAAAATTTTTTTGCTACTTCAAGATCGCCACATGGTACTGCTAAATGAAAGCAGTTTGTATTTTTATACATCAATTTCCCCTCTTTAAATTGTTGTTTTTATAACTATATAAAGCAATATAAATTTATAATCAATATGACAAAAAATGAATAACTTTTTACAATCTATAATTGACAGAGATCCTGCTGCAAAATCTAAATTAAGTTTGATTTTAACTTATCCTGGAGTTAAGGCAGTTTTTTTTCACCAAATTGCACATTTTTTTTGTCTTGCTAAATTTGATTTAATTGCAAGAATAATTTCTCAAACTTCAAGATTTTTAACTGGAATAGAAATTCACCCAAAAGCAAAGATCGGTAAAAATTTATTTATTGACCATGGAATGGGGGTAGTTATTGGAGAAACATCTGAAATAGGAGATAACGTAACTATCTATCATATGGTTACACTTGGGGGAATTGCTCCAAGCATAAATTCAAATGGTCAGCGTAACGCAAAGAGACACCCAACAATTGAAGATGATGTTGTAATTGGTTCTGGTGCACAAGTGTTAGGACCCATTACTGTTGGAAGATGTGCAAAAATTGGTGCTAATGCAGTAATTACAAAAAACGTTCCTGAAAAAGCTGTAATGGTCGGTATCCCTGCTAAGAATGTTGGTATCGCTGATAGTGAATTCAAACCATATGGTATTACACCAGATAGTGATACATAATCAGATTAATGAATAATACTCAAAATGATTTTATTTCAGGGATTGGTAACACTCCTTTAATAAAATTAAGAGCAGCGTCTGAAATTACTGGGTGTAATATTTATGGTAAAGCTGAATTTTTAAATCCGGGTGGATCCGTTAAAGATAGAGCAGCACTTGCTTTAATTAAAGATGCCCAAGAAAAAAAATTAATTTCAAAGGGTGGGACTATTATCGAAGGTACGGCTGGTAACACCGGAATTGGTTTGGGACTTCTTGGAAATTCTCTTGGATACAAAACAATTATCGTCATGAATGATAATCAAACACAAGAAAAAAAAAATCTACTTAGAAATTTAGGAGCAGAATTAAAATTAGTTAAACCAAAACCTTATAAAGATGAAAATAATTTTGTAAAAATTGCAGCAAGATTAGCTGATGAATTAAGACCCTCAAATAATAATGGAGTTATCTGGGCTAACCAATTTGATAATACTGCAAATGCTAAAGGTCATTATGAAGGAACTGGACAAGAAATCTGGAAGCAAACAGATGGCAAGATTGATGGTTTTGTTTGTTCATCTGGAACAGGTGGAACAATTTCAGGAGTAAGCAATGCTCTTAAAGAAAAGAATAAAGATATTAAAATTTATCTATCAGATCCAAAAGGTTCTGCTCTTTATAATTATATAAAGAATGGTGAGTTAAAATCTGAAGGTGAATCAATTACTGAAGGAATTGGATCAAGTAGAGTAACTAAAAATTTTGAAAATGCTAAAATTGATGATGCCTACTCTATTAATGATAACGAAGCATTGCCCATTTTATATGATTTAATTCAAAATGAAGGATTAAGTCTTGGAACTAGTTGTGGAATAAATATAGCTGGTGCAATTAAATTAGGTAAAGAACTTGGGCCTGGAAAAACAATTGTAACTATTCTTTGTGATAAAAGTGATAAATATTCTACTAAAATGTTTAATAAAAAATTTCTTGAAGAAAAAGGTTTGCCCTACCCCAATTGGATTTAAGGATAAATTTTATCAGCTAATCCATAACAAAGAATAGCACTAAGTAAAGTGAGTATTCCTGGAGCTATAACCCCTTCTATAGAGGTCTTTTCATTTGTACCAAGTTTATTAATTTTAATACTATAAAATCCAACTATAAAAGCTGATAAGTTTTGTAAAAAAATTAAATTAAAAAATGCCCATGTGTTTTCTAAACCAATATCACCATGAATCATCGGTCTTATAAAAATTATATATAAGGCCATTAGCATTGACCCTAAAAACATTGAACCAAAAAATCTTGTCATTGTAGCTGCTGAGTGATCAACTCCATATTGATCCAAGAAAGATTTAGTAGAAACAATACATCTATATCCATAAACAGCATACGCTAAAAAATGTACTGCAAAAACAATTAGATAAATAATTCCATTAAAATGTTCAATCATTACTTAATACTAACAGTTGTTGTTATTAAGGTCAATTTTTCATTATAACCTAGTCGTAACAGTTTTTTCTTTATAATCTAATACAACTGTAATAATTATACTTTATGAATTTAAAAGATTGTTATAATTTTAGTGATTTTAGAATATTAGCAAAACAAAAATTACCATCTCCAATTTTTCACTACATAGATGGTGCAGCAGATGATGAGATTACATATCAAAGAAATACAAGTGCATTTGATGACGTTGACTTGGTACCCAATGTTTTAAGAGGAGTTGAAAATGTTGATTTATCAACAACAATTTTTGGAAAAAAATTAGATTTACCTTTTTATTTAGCGCCAACTGCTTTACAAAAGTTATTTCATTATGATGGCGAAAGAGCTGTAGGAAAAGCAGCACAAAAATTTAATACTATGTTTGGTGTTTCGGCCTTAGCAACTGTAAGCGTTGAAGAGATTGCTTCTTTAATCGATACACCTAAAATGTTTCAATTTTATTTTCATAAAGATAGAGGATTGAATGATGCTGTAATGGAAAGGGTTAAAGCAGCTAAATTTGATGTAATGGCATTAACTGTTGATACGATAACAGGTGGAAATCGAGAAAGAGATTTAAGAACAGGCTTTACCTCTCCTCCCAAACTTACTCTATCTAGCCTTTTCAGTTTTGCTACCAAACCTATGTGGGGTATTAATTATTTAACCAGAGGAAAATTTGAATTACCCCATCTACAAGATCATGTTAGTGAAGGAACCAGTACTGCTACTTCTATTGGAAATTATTTTTCAACAATGCTTGATCAATCTATGAACTGGAAAGATGCAGAAAAGCTTTGCTCTCAATGGGGTGGTCATTTTGCACTAAAAGGTATCATGAGTGTTGACGATGCTAAACGTGCAGTTGATATTGGATGTACTGGTATTATGGTTTCAAATCATGGTGGAAGACAATTAGATGGGTCAAGATCTCCTTTTGATCAATTAGCAGAAATTGTTGATGCAGTAGGAGATAAACTTGATGTAATTTGCGAAGGTGGAATTCATAGAGGTACTCACATGCTAAAAGCATTATCTTTGGGTGCAAAAGCATGTTCTGGTGGAAGACTTTATCTATATGCTTTAGCCGCTGCAGGACAAGCTGGTGTGGAAAGAGCAATAAGTCAATATCGTACTGAACTAGAACGAGATATGAAGCTTATGGGGTGTACAAAAATAAGTGAATTAAATAGAAATAATCTTCGTTTTCGAAACATCAGATAATTTATACAAGACTAAGTTGTACTTAAATTATACATATTAAATTACAAAAAATATCATTTTAAAAAAAAATGTAGTATTTTACCTTTAAAATAAAATTAATAAAAAAAGTAAAAAAATTATGCAAGCTATTTACACAAGAACAATAAAAGTAAAAGATGACATGCTAGGTGAAGCAATGGAGATTGGAAAAGGTTTAGCCGCTATTAGAAAAAAGTATTATCCAAAACATAATATTTATTTTTCATTTCAAATTGGTGGCGACCCAAGAACAATTAGAGAAACAGTGATTGGTCCAATGTTTGAAGGGGATAATGACTCAGATGCCAAAATGTCAGCTGATAAAAAATATCAAAAACTTCAAATGCAATTAAAGAAAGTTGCTGTTGAAAGTACTATTAAAGATGAAATCAGATTCATTTTTAGTGAATAAATAATAACAAACAAGGAAAAAAAATGGAAAAAGAAATGTTAGTAGTAGCTAAACTTAAAGAAGGTAAGTTTGAAAAATTTATGGGATTTATGCAATCTCCTGAAGGTTTGGCGGAAAGAGCTAAGGTAGCTATAGTTGAAAAAACTATTGGAACAGTAACTCCAGATAAAAATACTGTAATGTTTAAGATATTTTGTACTGATGAGGCTGCTTTACATAAATTTGTGGAAGGTAACGAAGTAACAAAGCCTATTATGGATGAAGTAATGGAAAGTTACACGATTTATAATTTAACAAAAGTATAGGAGAATAACTATGTCACTATTGAAAAAAATGGATGTAGCGATTGCAAAAAAAGATGAAGTTACAATGAATGAGATTCTTCACGATGATTATAAATTTACAATGCATGCATCAGGAAATGTTTTAGGAAAAGCAGATGTAATCAAATGGGCAATGAGTGGAGATATCAACAAAGATAAAGTAAGAATTCTTTTCGAGAATGATGAAATTGGAGTTGAGCATTCTTTTGTAACATTTAATGATGGAAATAAAGAAGCAGTAATGGCCGTCTATAAATACAAAGATGGAAAAGTTATTTCACTTGAAACAGGTGCTACAAAGGTATCTAAATAGAACATAAATTAACTAATGAAAAAAAATCTTTTACCGCTTTTGGTGTTCAGCGGTGTAATAATTGCTTTTATATTAGGCTTTATATACTTGGCAACTATTGCTTAATAAAAAATACTGAAACTTTAATTAATAAATAATTATATATATTTAAAAAAATTTGATTTAAAATGCTTAAATGAGTCTTGCTAGTGGTTATTTATTTTTAATTTTTGCAATAATCCTTGGTATTTCTTCAAATGGCTTTTTAAAAGCGACAGATAGTTTTACAAATATTTATCCAACTATTTTTTGTATACTTTCAATTATTGCATGCATTTATTGTTTATCTAAAGCAATGGCCATTATACCCGTTGGTTTTACTTATGCTACTTATGGTGGACTTACCATCACAGCAGTAACAATCTTTGGTATATTCAAATATAATCAAACACCAAATATCTTTGGAGTTATTGGTATATCTTTAATTATAGTTGGTGTTATATTATTAAATACCTTGGGAAAAACTAATTAATGAACATGATAACTTCTTACTTATTTTTGGCCTTTGCTGTCATAATGGGAGTTACGTCAAATAGTTATGCAAAAAGTTCTGCTGGTTTTACATTTATAATTCCAAGTATTATTGCTGCAGTTACAATTGTTTTATGTATGTATGCACTTTCAATGGTTATGAAAAATATACCCATGGGAATTACTTATGCTTCATTTGCTGGTTTAGCAATTATTGCAACTGTTATTGTTGGTGCTATACAGTTTAACCAAATACCAAATTTTTACTCCATAATTGGTTTGATTTTGATTATTGTGGGAGTATTAATGGTAAATCTATTGGGAAACTCTTAATTATGATTTCTAAAAAATATTCTCAAACTTTATTTATGATTTTTATGTCATTTGGTATGAGCGTTATAATGAGTGGAGTTGTTACTGCTGTAAACACTGGAATTGCCGATGGTTTTTTAGAAAGATATTTTAATTCTTGGTTGTTTGCTTTTCCTATAGCATTAATTTCAGCGTTTACAATGGCTCCAATTATGAGACCATTAGTTAACAAGATTGCATCTAAAGATTAGTTGTAATTATTTTTATTGTAAAAAAAGTTGTAAGAAAATTATTTAAAATTATCGAGATTTTATTATTTCACTAAGTTGTATTCAACAAATTTATTTAATATAAAGTTAAATAAATATTTTGAATGAAGTTTTTAAAAATGTTATACTGATTCTATCAACATAGGAGGCGCGATTATGAATTTATCACCGCCTGACACTTAGCTGGTGTAATTTAATAATCAAAGTTAATAGAATATAAATCCATTATTATGGATTTTACGTAAATCGCTAAATTATAGGGGAACTCTTTTGGGGTTTCCAGGAGGGTGTCCCCCTTAGATGATATTTGGTAATATGTGAACACCATTATCTTCTAAAGAAATTTCAAATTCCTTAACAATATTGGATAAATCAAGTGAAGAATATAAGTGAGGAAACATATTTCCATCTGAAGCTTGCTCCCAGATTAAATGATCAAGTTTTAAGGTATCTACCTTTAATAAAATTAGGTTTTTTTGATTTAAATAATATTTTTTTAAAGTTCCCTCAACCTGCTCTTCTGCTGAAAAATGAATAAAACCATCTTCTAAATCTTTTTTTGAGCCTGTAAATTGACCTTTATTCTTTGCTTCAAGTAACTCATTTTTTGAGCAGATTTTATAAATAAACTTAAAATTCATTTAAATTTACCACGATGAATTTGGTCCTTTAAGAAATTCAATTTCTTCTCTAGTAGACTCTCTGCCTAAAATTTTATTTCTGTGTGGATACCTATGAAATTTTCTTATTGCTTTGGTGTGATCTTGCCAAAATTTTTTAATATCTTTTAAACCAGAGTGATTTTTTAAATATTTATCTAATAAATAATATGCCATTTCATGGTCTGTTACCTCTTCGCTGTGAATTAAAGGTAAAAGCATAAAAAACTTTTGACTCTCATCCATCTTATCAAGGAATCCGGCATAAACTGCATCATTCACAATTAATCTTGTTTTATGGTCTTGATCAAAAGCCCTTTTATCATCTCTAAATATATTCCTTGAAAATTGATCAAAAAGAATAACTAAGGCTAAGCATCCAAATGGAGTGTCTTGCCAATCATCATACTCATTTGCACTTGCCAGTTCATAATCTTTTAAAAATTTATCTCTAATTTCTTGATCAAAACCTTCGTGCTTCTGGAATCTTTTTTTTGGTGGGGTTTCTTTAAACCAAAAATCTAATATTTCTTGGGCTTTTTTATGCATTTATTTAATTATTTCTTTAAATTTAGAATATAAAATTTTTGAATAATCATTCATTTTTGCCATATTATCTTTTGCTGCTTGATCGAACTTATCTAAAGCTCCTTCACCTAACTGATCCTCTAAAGCTTGTTTATATTCAGGTACACATCCCCATTCGTTAACTGTTGTGTCTTTAATTTCTATATGAAATTGAATACCATAAGCATGATTTTGATACTTAAAAATTTGATACTTTGTTATTGGTGATGATGCCAAAAGTGTTACTTCTTTATTGTCATCAAGTCCATCAACTTCATAAGAGTGCCATTGCAAACTTTTAATCTTTTTTGGAAAAGAAGAAAATAAGAAATCATTATTTTTTTCTTTTAAAAAATTAATATCCATTATTCCTATTTCTGCAGGTTTTGATTTAACAACTTTACCTCCTATAACTTCACCTAATAATTGACAACCTAAACAAAAAACCTAAATAAGGTTTTTTTAAATCAACGACAAATTCTTTTATTTTTTTTTTTTCTTCTTTTAACCAAGGATACTCTTTTTCCATATAAGTATCCATGGGGCCCCCCATACAAAACATTGCATCAAATTTTGATAGATCGTCCGGTATCTTTTCACCTTCGTCAAGCTCTATAGTGGTAAGTTTGACATTATCTACCAACATTAAATCTTTTATATATCCAGGATCTTCAATTTTAATATGTTGTAGAATTATAACTTCCATTATTTTAATACAGGTCTTAACAGTTTTAAAAGTTTGTTGTGAATTGATTGATTAGCAGAAACTAAAATATTACCTGCTTGAATAGCATTTTTATTTTCCCAAGTACTAATAACTCCACCTGCAGCCTTAATAATTGGAATGACAGGATGTATATCCCAAATTTTATTTGAACATTGTATTACGGCATCCACTCTTCCTTCAGCAAGATGGGCATAACTTAAAGCATCACTGCAAGGGAATTGCATTAATTTTAATATTTTAGGAATTTTTTTTTGTTTATCTAGTGGAAGCCACCCATGGAATGCTGCAGAGAGTTTAATGTTTGCAAAGGATGCTTTTTTATTAACAATAATTTTATTTTTTTTTCCATTGTTAACCACATAGGCAATTTTGTTAGAAAAATTTATATAATATTTTTTGAGAACAGGAAAATTTGCTAATCCCAAGACTGGTTTTTTTTTGTAATTTAATGAAATTAAATTACTCCAAGTTGGGTTGCCAA
>CACGJS010000022.1 GCA_902573385.1 uncultured Pelagibacteraceae bacterium
GTTCTTTTGTATATTCAGTTTGAAAATCAATCATTTGATCAGGATTTTCTAATTTTTCTTCGATCGACATCCACTTTTTAATATCTTTTTCTATTTCTGAATTATTTGGAATTTTAATTTTTTCCATTATCACATCTCTTGCAAACCAAGCTTGGCAATCAAACATATTAAATGTGTGAAACTGATCTTGCATACCAAGATACAAAAGTTTGTGATTGTTTTGCCACACTACACCTTTGTATAATTTTGGCGGATACAATCTATTTGTTGTTTGTAGTTTTAATTCTTTTGATAAAAATGGAAAATGATGAAGATAACCTGTACATAAAATTATAGCATCGGCTTTTTGTTCATGACCATCTTTAAAAATTGCCTTACTACCCTCAAGCCTATCAAGATGAAAAACTTCTTTCATTCCTTTTGGCCATTTAAATCCCATTGGATTATGTCTATAACCTATTGTAACACTTTTAGCTCCATACTTATGACACTGAAGAGCAATATCTTCTGCTGAGTAACTACTTCCTAGGACAATAATATTTTTACCTCTGAATTCTTCAGCGTCTCTAAAATCATGAGAGTGCATTATTCTTCCAGGAAAAGATTTCATTCCAGGGTATTCAGGAATAAATGGAACTGAAAAATGACCAGTCGATACAACTAAGTAATCAAAAATATCTTTTGTAGTTATATCATTCTTTTTGTCTCTATAAGTAACCTCAAAATTTTTGCCATTATATGAGACATCTGTTACGCTATGATTAAATTTGATCTTATCTTTTAAATTTCCTTTTTTTACTCTTCCTAATATATAATCATATAAAACTTCTCTTGGAGGAAATGATGGAATTGGTTTTCCAAAATGTTCATCAAAAGAATAGTCAGCAAATTCTAAACATTCTTTAGGACCATTTGACCAAAGATATCTATACATACTATTAGGAACTGGATCACCATATTGATCAGATCCTGTTCTCCAACTATAATTCCATAAACCACCCCAATCTTCTTGTTTATCAAAACAAACTATTTGAGGTATTTTTTCACCTTTTTTTTCTGCTTGTTCAAATGCCCTCAGCATTGCCAAGCCACATGGTCCAGCTCCAATAATTGCCACTTTTGTCATTGAATTATCCTTAGTAAAATAAAATTATAAATCTACTTTACTAACAAAATACTAAAAATTACAATAAAAAATACTATATTATGAAAGCAATACTTGCTATCGACCAAGGAACAACTTCAACAAGAGCAATAGCATTCTCTATTCAAGGAAAAAAATTATATACATCACAACTAGAATTTAAACAGTATTTCCCAAAAAATGGCTGGGTAGAACACGATACTGGAGAAATTTGGAAAACAACACTACAAGTAGTTAAAGATGTAATTCATAAATGTAAAAAAAAGAATGTCAAAATTTTAACAATAGGAATTACAAATCAAAGAGAAACTACGGTTGTGTGGAATAAAGTAACAGGAAAACCAGTTTACAAAGCTATTGTATGGCAAGACAGAAGAACTGAAAACTTATGTCAAAAACTTAAAAAACTAAATTTAGAAAATAAAGTTAGAAAAAAAACGGGTTTATTTATAGATCCATATTTTTCTGCAACTAAAATAAACTGGATTTTAAATAATGTAAAAAATACAAAAAAATTTTTAAAAAAAAAACAATTATTATTTGGTACTATTGATACTTTTTTAATTTGGAAATTAACAAATGGTAGAGTTCATGCAACAGATGCTACTAATGCATCTAGAACAATGTTGTTTAATATAAATAATAATGAGTGGGATAATGAATTGTTAAAAATATTTAAAGTTCCAAAAAATATTTTACCACAAGTTAAAAATTCAGCTGACAATTTTGGGTATACAGAAAAATCTTTAATCGGTGAAGCCATATCTATAACAGGTGTATTAGGAGATCAACAAGCTGCTTTAATTGGACAAGGTTGTTTTTCTAAAGGATCTGTTAAAAGCACATATGGTACTGGGGCGTTTGTATTGATGAATACTGGTTCAAAAAAGATTAATTCTAAAAATAAATTATTAACGACAATTTGTTATAGAATTAATAACAAAACAACATATGCTTTAGAAGGATCAATATTTATTGCTGGAGCTGGAGTTCAATGGTTGAGAGATAAACTTAAACTTATAAATAATGCTACTGATACTGAAAAAATTTTAAAATCAAAAAAAGATAACAATGGAATTTATTTAGTCCCCGCATTTACTGGTCTTGGTGCTCCATACTGGGATATTAATGCAAGAGGATTAATTTGTGGTTTAACAAGAAATAGTGATTGGAAAGATATTGTAAGAGCAGTAATTGAATCAGTCGCATATCAAAGTTTTGATTTGCTTAGATCAATGAATAACGATGGTTTAAAACCTAGAATAATTAAAGTAGATGGAGGCATGGTATCAAATGATTGGTTTTTACAATTTCTTTCAGATATTTTAGACACAAAGGTAATTAGGTCTAAAATTCAAGAAACAACTGCCCTTGGGGCGGCATTTATTGCTGGGTACCAAATAGATGTGTATAAATCACTAAATTCAATATCAAAAAAATGGAAGATAAATAGAAGATTTAGCCGTAAAATTGATAAATCTTATAGATCTAAGTTGTTGAAAGGCTGGCAACAAGCAATTAAGAGAACTTTAGTTTAAAGTATAGTTATGAAAAAAATTATTATTATTGGTGCCGGTGCGATGGGGTCTGCATTTACTGTTCCGTGCTTAGAAAATAATAATGACGTTACACTTGTAGGAACTCATCTTGAAGGAAATTTAATTGAAAAAATTAAATCCAGCAAAAATTTTCACCCATCATTAAATACTAAGTTACCAGCTAGTTTAAAAGTAGAAAAATTTGAAAAATTGAATTCAATCATTGAGAAAAGAGTTGATATTATTGTTGCTGGCGTGAGTTCAATTGGTATTGACTGGTTTGTTGAACAGATATCTAAAAATTATAAAAAAAAATTACCAATAATTTTATTAACAAAGGGATTAGCTATAGTAGATAATGAATTAACAACACTTTCGGATAAAATTATAAAATTATTAAAAAAAAAAGGACATAAAGAAATAAATATTTCCGCAATTAAAGGACCTTGTTTAGCTGCTGGTCTAGCAAATAAAATGAGAACAGGAACAGTTATAGCTAATCCTGATATTAAAGAAGCTCAATCTTTAAAAAAGATAATATCAACAGAGTATTACTCTACCGAAATATCAAACGATTTAAGTGGTGTTGAGTTATCTGGAGCAATTAAAAATATATACTCAATGTTAATAGGTGCTTCTGAGGGGTTAAGTAACTCTAAAGCACCAATAGAAATTCAATCAAAATATTACTTGAATACTTCTGCATCATTAATTCATAGATCGATTTCAGAAATGGTAGAGTTTGTTAATTATTATGGAGGAAATTCTGATACAGTTTATGGATTGGCAGGTCTTGGAGATTTATACGTTAGCGCAATAGGAGGAAGAAATAGTTTAATGGGCAAGTACTTGGGGCAAGGTTACCTTTATAATGAAGCTAAGAAAAAATTTATGAAAAATATTACAGTTGAGGGAGCTCAATTAGCTTTAGAGATTGGTCCAAAAATTTTAAAAGAGCTTAATGTAAAATATTTTCCATTAATGTTTAGTATGTTAAAAACAATATGTGATAATAAAAAATTGGAAATTAATTGGTAAATGAAAGCAAATTGGAATTATCCAACTACAATATGGATTGGCGAAAATAGAATAAAAGATCTTGCTGAAGGTTGTAAAAATTTTAATATAAAAAAACCACTTTTTGTTTCAGATAAAGATTTAATTCAACTACCGATGACAAAAAAAATTATTAGTAATTTTAGAAATTTTAATTTTTTTTCAAACTTTTTAGGTAACCCAAATGAAACAAATATAAAAGATGGTGTTGAAACATATAGAAAAAATAATTGTGATGGAGTTATAGCTTTTGGCGGAGGCAGTGCATTAGATGTAGGTAAAACAATAGCCTTTATGTCTTGTCAATCAAAGTCTCTTTGGGAGTTTGAAGATATTGGTGATTATTGGAAAAAAGCAAATCATAATGATATTTCAAAAATTATCGCAGTTCCAACAACAGCTGGAACAGGTTCAGAAACAGGAAGGGCTACTGTTATTATGAATGAGAAAATTGGTGTTAAAAAAATAATTTTTCATCCTAAAATGTTGCCATCTTTAGTAATTTTAGATCCAAATTTAACTATAAATCTATCTCCTAGAATGACTGCTGCTACTGGAATGGATGCTCTAGCGCATAATTTAGAAGCATTTTGTGCACCAGGATTTCATCCTATGGCTGATGGTATAGCTATGGAAGGAATTAGGTTAATAAAAAATTCATTGCTAATAGCAGTAAAAGATGGAACTAATATTGAAGCCCGACTAGATATGCTAACAGCAGCAACAATGGGATCTACAGCTTTTCAAAAAGGTTTAGGTGGAATACATTCTTTAAGCCATCCTGTTAATGCACAACTAAATGTTCACCATGGATTATCGAATGCAATTTTTATGCCCTATGTATTGACCTATAATAAAAAAGAAATATTAGAAAAAATTATTTCTATTTGTAAATATTTAAATCTAAAAGAAAATTTTGATAGTTTTATAGATTGGATTTTAGTATTAAGAAAAGAGCTTAATATCCCACATAAGTTAAGTGATGTGGTTGAGGAAAATAAAATAGACATTAATAAACTTTCACAAATGGCTCTAGAGGACCCATCTACATCGAGTAATCCTAAAAAATTGACAATGGAAGATATGAAAATTATGTATCAACATAGTATTTCTGGTGACTTATTTTAAATGAAAAACCTAAACATATTAATTTGTGAGGGAAATACACCTGAAGAGGGTAAAGTTTTTAAGGAAGTGGGTATTCCAACTCATACAGAAAGTTTAAAAGAAAGTCTTTCTTTTTATAATAAAAATTTGAATATTGATGTTTTAAATCCTTGTTTAGAATTAGATTTAAAAAAGATTATTCCTAACCTTAAAAAATATGATGGTTTAATTTGGGGTGGTAGTAGTTTAAATATTTATGATGATACTATAGAAATTAGAAGACAAATTTCATTTATGAAAGAATGTTTTAAGAGTATAAAAAAAGTACTAGCTATTTGTTGGGGAATGCAAGTTGCTGTTACCGCAGCAGGAGGTGAAGTAAAAAAAGGAGCTAAAGGTTCTCATATAGGAATAGCAAACAATATTGAATTGACGCAAGATGGGATCATTAATTCATTTTATAAAGATAAAAACAAAAATTTTAATTCACCAGCATTTAATTTTGACGAAGTGGTTACAACTCCAAATAATTCAATTCACTTAGCATCTAACAAAATTAATACGATACAAGGCCTTTATTTTACGACTGGTGTTAGTGAAATTTGGGGTTTACAATATCATCCAGAAATTACTTATGAAAAAATGATTGCTATCATTAAGTTTAGAAAAGATGTTTTGATTAATAAAAGAAAAAGATTTAAAGATGAAAATGAAATTAATAAACACATCAATTTTATTGATGAAGAAATTAAAATATCAGAAAAAAATTCTAGAATGTTAGAATTAAGAAATTGGTTAAATTTAATTAACTAATTTTTAAAATAAACCTTCAATTTTACCACTTTTATTTAATTTAATTGAATCAGCTGCAGGAACTCTTGGTAAACCAGGCATAGTCATAACAGCTCCACAAATAACAACAATAAACTCAGCACCAGAAGAAAGTCTAATTTCTCTAACAGGTAAAGCATGCCCGGTTGGTGCGCCTTTTAAACTAGGATCTGTTGAAAAACTATACTGTGTCTTTGCTATACAAATCGGAAGATCTCCATAACCAATTTCTTCAAAATTTTTAAGTTGCTCTCTAATTTTAGTATCAGCAATAACTTCATCTGCACGATAAATTTCTTTAGCTATTATCTCAATTTTTTTGAACAAAGGAGTTTTGCTTTCATATAAAAACTTAAATTTGGTCTCTTTTTTTTCACATAATTCTGAAACATGTAAAGCTAATTCTTTTGTTCCTTCCCCTCCGTTAGACCAGTGAGTACACAAACAAGCTTTAATACCTAAATCGTTACAAAATTTAATTAATGTATCTACTTCATTATTACTGTCTGCAATAAAATGATTAACTGCAACAGTAACAGGTAAACCAAACTTTTTAACATTTTCAATATGTCTTTTTAAATTAACCAAACCTTTTTTTAAAGCTTCTACATTTTCATTTTTAAGTTCATCTTTTGCCACACCACCATGCATTTTTAATGCTCTAACTGTAGCAACAATAACTACACAGCTTGGTTTTAAATTTGACTTTCTACATTTTATGTCTAAAAATTTTTCAGCACCTAAGTCAGCACCAAACCCTGCTTCAGTAATAACGTAGTCAGCAAGCTTTAACCCAGCTTTGGTTGCTATTACAGAATTACATCCATGAGCAATATTTGCAAATGGTCCACCGTGAATGATTGCAGGGTTATTTTCTAAGGTTTGAGTTATGTTTGGTTTGATTGCATCTTTTAATAATACAGTCATTGGCCCTTGAGCTTTTAAATCTTTAGCATAAATAGGTTTTCTATTTCTAGTATATGCAATTGTTATATTTCCAATTCTATTTTCTAAATCTTCCAGATCATTTGATAAACAAAAAATTGCCATTATCTCTGAGGCAACTGTAATATCAAAACCATCTTCTCTTGGGAAACCATTTGCAATACCACCTAAGTTTATATTAATTGATCGTAAAGAACGATCATTCATATCCATGACTCTTTTCCAAACAATTCTTCTAACATCTATATCTAACTTATTCCCCCAATAGATATGATTGTCAATTAAAGCTGATAATAAATTATGAGCAGATGTTATTGCGTGAAAGTCTCCGGTAAAATGTAAATTGATTTGTTCCATCGGAACTACTTGGGCATATCCACCTCCTGCTGCACCACCTTTCATTCCAAAAGAAGGTCCAAGACTAGGTTCTCTTAGACAAACAATAGATTTTTTTCCAATTTTATTTAATCCATCACTCAAACCAACTGAAGTTGTAGTTTTACCTTCACCAGCAGGCGTTGGGGTGATGGCTGTAACTAAAACTAATTTCCCATCATTTTTATTTTTTAATGTATTTAAATATTCCAAATTAATTTTTGCAATATGTCTACCTATTGGACTAAAAGCTGAACTTTCATCAGGTACGTTTATCTTTGTTAGAATATCCTTTATAGGTTGCATTTTAGCTTCTCTAGCTATTTGAATATCTGATTTAACTTCACTCATTAAAATTCCTATAAATTTAATTTTTTTTCGTGATGGATTGATATCCTTTTTTCACAATTTTTGAAACTTCTAAAAAATATATATAAAAAAAATAAGATCTATTTATATTGATTTATATAAAATTAAAAAATGCAAAAATATTCAATATTTAACCTTATAAAAAATGCTTTTTTAAAGCATGAAAATTGGGATCTAGCCTGGAAAGACCCAACTCCAAAAAAAGAATATGAAGTTGTTATTATTGGCGGAGGAGGACACGGCTTGGCCACTGCATATTATCTTGCAAAGGAACATAATATTACAAATGTAGCAATCATTGAAAAAGGTTGGATTGGTGGGGGGAATGTAGGAAGAAACACAACTATCATTAGATCTAACTACATGCATGATGACAATGCTTTATTTAGCGAATTTGGAATGGATTTATGGAGAAAGATGAGTCAGGATTTAAATTATAACGTAATGTTTTCTCCAAGAGGGATCATTAACCTTGCGCACTCTGATGCTCAAATGAATGTATATGCTAGAAGAGGAAATTCTATGCGTTTGAATGGTATTGATGCGGTTCTTTTAAATAGAGAACAAGTAAAAGAAATTATCCCAATGGCAGATTTTTCTGACAATGTAAGATTCCCCATCTTTGGTGGATTGATGCAACCAAGTGCAGGCACAGCTAGACATGATGCAGTAGCATGGGGTTATGCGCGCCAAGCAGATTCAATGGGGGTAGATATTATTCAAAACTGTGAAGTAACTGGTTTTGATATATCTAATGGAAAAATTCAAGGTGTAAGAACATCAAGAGGAGATATTAAAGTTAAAAAAATTGGTTTATGTGTTGCTGGTAGCACAAACATTTTAGCAGAAAAATTAAATATGACTTTACCGGTAGAAACTCATTTACTCCAAGCTTGTGTTTCTGAACCAGTAAAACCTGTTTTAGACAGAGTAGTTACTTTTGGGGCAGGACATTTTTATATCAGTCAATCAGATAAAGGTGAGATGGTAATGGGAGGAGATTTAGATGGATACAATAGTTATGCACAAAGAGGAAACTTACCAACTTTACAACATGTACTGACAGAAGGAATTGCGATGATGCCATTTTTAAGCAAACTAAAAATGCTTAGAACTTGGGGTGGAATTATGGATATGTCTATGGATGGCTCACCAATAATTGATAAAACTCATATTGAAGGTTTGTATTTAAACTGTGGATGGTGCTATGGTGGATTCAAAGCAACCCCAGCATCAGGATGGACATTTGCTCATACAATAGCTCAAGATAGAGTTCATAAATTAAATTCTGGTTATAGTTTAAGTAGATTTAACACAGGTCATTTACTTGATGAAAAAGGACTTGGAACAAAAACTTGGATTTCATAAATGTTATATATTAAATGTCCTCACTGTGGAATGAGATCTCAAAACGAATTTTCTTATGGTGGAGATGCAACTGTTAAAAGACCAGATCTAAATAAAGAAGTTTCTGATCAAGACTGGGATAATTTTGTCTACAATAGAAAAAGTTTAAGAGGAAAACATTTAGAGTTATGGCAGCATTTATCAGGATGCAGACAGTGGATAAAAGTTGAAAGAGATACTGCAACTCATGAAATATTTAGAACATTGAAAGCTAATGAGGATAATTCGTAATGGATCAAAATTATCGATTATCAGATATTGGTTTAATAAATAGAGATAAGAAACTATCATTTAAGTTTAACGATAAAACTTATTATGGTTATGAAGGTGATACGTTAGCTTCAGCTTTAATAGCTAATGGCGTTCATTTAATTGGTAGAAGTTTTAAATACCATAGGCCAAGAGGTTTTTTTGGTGCTGGTGTTGATGAGCCTTATGCAATTGTTCAATTATATAGAAACGGTGAGACTGAACCCAACATTAAAGCCACAGAACAAGAGCTTTTTGAAGGGTTAGAGGCAACAAGTGTAAATTGTTGGCCGAGTGTAAACTTTGATATTGGTGCAATAAATAATTTTTTTAAAATATTTCTTCCAGCTGGATTTTATTACAAAACTTTTATGTGGCCAAAAAGTTTTTGGTATAAAGTTTATGAACCTTTTATCAGAAAAGCAGCAGGTCTTGGTGTTGCATCTACTAAACATGATAAAGAAAGATATGAACATAAATATGAGTACTGTGATTTATTAATTGCAGGTTCAGGCCCATCAGGTTTAGCAAGTGCTTATGCTGCAGCAAAAAATGGAGCACGAGTTATCTTAGCTGAAGATAAAGCTAGATTTGGTGGAACGCTTCTTACAAGCGAGGTAAATATCGGAAATCAATCAGGTAAAGAGTGGGCTGAAGGTATTATTGCTGAGCTTAAAGAAATGCCTAACGTAACTATTAAAAATAGATCACAGGTTTTCGGTTATTATGATCATAACATGCTGGTAATGTCTGAAAGAATTAGCGATCATCTTCCAAAAACAAGAAAATTTCATCCAAAACAAAGACTTTGGTACATTAGAGCTAAAGAAGTTATAATTTCTTCAGGATCAATTGAAAGACCTATTGTTTTTGGTAATAATGATACACCAGGAGTAATGCTTTCATCAGCAGCAAAAGAATATCTTAAAGTTTATGGAGTATTAGTCGGGAGAAGTCCTTTAATATTTACTAACAATGATAGTGGCTATGAAACAGCAATTGAATTTAAGAAAAATGGTGTTGATCCAATTATCTTAGATACAAGAAAAGATCCTCAATCTGAAATAGTTGATGAAGCAAAAAATTTAGGAATAAACATTAAGTTTTCTTATGTGGTGGTAGCTGCTCAAGGGTATAAAAAAGTAAAATCAGCTGATATTGCAAAAATCTCAGATGATAAAGAACAACTTGGAGTAGTAGAAAATATTAAGTGTGATTGCATATGTGTTTCAGGATTTTGGACACCAACAATTCATTTAGCTTCACAATCAGGAAATAAAACAAAATTTAATGAAGATATTGATGCATTTGTTCCAGAAGCTTCAAAACAAAACGAAACGACATTAGGTGCTGCAAATGGATCTTATACTTTAGATGAGACTTTAAAAAGTTCTTTTGAAACTGGTCATGAATTATCAAAAAAAATTACAAACAATAATAACAAAATTTCTTTTCCAAACGTTGTTGAAAAAAAATCAACAACACACGATAAGTTTTGGTGTGTACCATTACCTGAAGGGAAAAATTATAAAAGATTTTTAGATTTTCAAAATGATGTCGCAGTTTCTGATGTAGAGATAGCACTTAAAGAAGGTTATCGATCAATTGAACATGTTAAAAGATACACAACACTTGGAATGGCAACTGACCAAGGTAAAACAAGTAATTTAAATGGCTTACAATTAGTATCGAATATTGAAAATAAAGTAGTACCTAATGTTGGTCATACTACTTTTAGACCTCCATATACACCAGTTTCTATAGGAGCAATTGTTGGAAGAGAGGTTGGAAAACATTCAAAACCGACAAGAAAATCTCCAATGCATTCATGGCATGAAAAAAACAATGCAGTTTTTGTTGATGCTGGAGTTTGGTTAAGACCAAGATACTACAAACAAGGTAATGAAAATTTATTTGAAGGATCAAAAAGAGAAGCAAAAAATGTAAGAACTAATGTAGGTGTTTGTGATGTAACTACATTAGGTAAGATAGATATTAAAGGACCAGATGCAGCAGAGTTACTCAATAGAGTTTATACAAATGCATGGTTAAAGTTACCAGTTGGTAAAGCTAGATACGGTGTAATGTTAAGAGAAGATGGGATTGTTATGGATGATGGAACAACCACAAGGATTTCAGAAAATCATTATCACATGACAACTACTACTGCTCAAGCTGCGAACGTTCTTTCTCATTTAGAGTATTATTTACAATTAGTTTGGCCAGAATTAAGTGTAAATGTAGTTTCAACTACAGAACAATGGGCTGGTGCTGCAATTGCAGGACCTAAGTCTAGAGATCTATTACAAAAATTGTTTTCAAATTCTGATGTATCAAATGAAGGGTTACCTTTTATGGGCTACATGGAAGGTGACTTATTTGGAGTTAAGGCTAGAATTTTTAGAATTTCATTTTCTGGTGAGCTTGCTTATGAAGTGAATGTTGAGTCTGATAATGGAAATTTTATGTGGGAAAAAATTATAGAAGTTGGTCAAGAATTTAAAATCCAACCATATGGAACAGAGGCTTTATCAACTCTTAGAATTGAAATGGGACACGTTGCAGGTTCTGAGCTTGATGGAAGAACAATACCTTATGACAATTCTTTAGAGGGATTATTGAGCAAAAAGAAAGATTTTATAGGCAAAAGATCTTTAACTAGAGAAGCATTTACAGCTGAGGATAGGCAAAAAGTTGTTGGTGTTGTACCTTTAGATAAAAAAACAAGTATTCCAGAGGGATCACATTTAGTTAAAGACTCAAATGCACCATTACCAAATCCAAAATTAGGATATATTTCAGCTTCGTGCTGGAGTGTTGAGCATGATAATCCATTTTCTTTAGCCATTCTTAAAGATGGGAAAAATATGATAGGAGAAAAATTATTTGCAATGTCTCCATTAAAAAATAAAGTAATACCAGTAGAAATAGTTTCCTCTCATTATGTTGATCCAAAAGGAGAAAGAGTAAGATCATGACTTCAATATCAGCTTTAAAAAATGTTCACCTAAAAGGTAAATTTGGAGACTATGAGGATAAAAATGAAAAAGATCTAATTAAGATTAAAGAAATAAAAAATTTATTAATTGTACAAATTGTTCAGTATAAAAAATCTACACTTTCGATAGATAATTTTAATTTAGATGGATTAAACTTTAAAAATGATTCCCTTTCAGTCTCTAATAATGAAAATACTAGAATTCTTTGGAATGGACCAAAAAATTGGCTGCTTATATCAAATAAAATTGAATTGATTAAAGAAATTAAAGAAAATTTTGATCATATGAATTTTGCTGTTACAGATTTATCTCACTCAAAAGCAATTATTGAAATTGAAGGTGATAAAGCTAAAGAAGTTTTAAAAAAAGGCTGTCCATTTAATTTTAATGAATTAAATAAGAATAATTGTGTAAATTCCATTTTCAATGGAATAGCTGTTTCTATAGACATGATAAACGATAACCCTTGCAAGATAAAAATATTAACTCTTAGAAGTTTTGGAGAGTCTCTTTATCATTCAATAACAGACGCATGTTTGGAATTTGGATACATAAATAATTAAAGTGCACCTAATTTAAGATTTCTTTTAACAGCTATATCAATTAACTTAGGCTTAGGTAGATTTAAATTATTCATTATATCTAAATATTCACTCATATCTTTAACTTGTAGTCTTGGGTTAAATTTTTTTTCTTTACCTATAGTGCTAACTTTTTCTCCTTTATAATCATGAGCTGGATATAAAAGTGTTTTTTCAGGTAATTTCAATAATCTATTAAAAATTGATTCATAAGAATCTTTAGCAGAACCGTCTTGAAAATCAGTTCTGCCCGTTCCATTTATTAGTAAAGTATCACCAGAAAAAATGCGGTCTTTCATTAAAAAACTATAACTGTCTAAAGTATGTCCAGGAGTGTACATCGCTTTAATATTTAGGTCTCCAACTTTAACTATTTCATCATCCTTAACTTTTATTTCAACAACTTCTGCTTTTGTATGCTCACCCATTAATGTTTTACAATTAGTTCTACTTTTTAATTCTGAAGAACCTGAAAAATGATCAGCGTGAGTATGAGTTTCTATAACTTTTATTAACCCTAATTTTAACTTATTTAACTCTAATAAGTATTCATCTATGTTTTCTAAAACAGGATCTATGATAACTGCTTCTCGACTAGTTTCTGATCCTATAAGGTAAGTAAAAGTGCATGATAAATCGTCAAAAAGTTGTTTAAATATCATCTGAAATAATATTACTAGATCTATGAAAAATATATACTAAAGACCAAAATGGATAGTTAATTTAATTTCTATCTTGAGTTGTAGCTTCAAATCAAATAAAATTTCAGTTGAAATGTTAAATAATAAAAGAATTATAATAT
>CACGJS010000023.1 GCA_902573385.1 uncultured Pelagibacteraceae bacterium
GTAATTTTTTTTCCTTTAGCTATAAAAATAGGATCATAACCAAATCCATTTTTTCCTTTTATTAGAGGTGCAATATAACCTTCAATTTTACCTACTGAATTTATTATTTTTTTATTTGGCCAATAAATAGTTAAAGAACATATAAATCTGGCTTTTATTTTTTTGTTCTTCCAGTTTATATCCTTTTTATCTAATTCATTAAAAACTCTATTTATTGCCTTATTAAAATTTCCTTTTTTACCTCCCCACCTAGCTGAATAAATTCCTGGTCTTCTATCTAAAATATCTATTTCCAAACCTGAGTCATCTGAGAGGCATATCATTTTTGATTTTTGAGAAAAATACTTTGCTTTAATTAAAGAGTTTTTCCGAAAAGTCTTACCATTTTCAATGGGGCTTTTAATTTTAAGGACTGATGGAGAGTAAATTTTAAGGTTTTTAGGTAATAAATTCTTAATTTCCCTTAATTTTCCTTTATTATTTGTACCTATTAGTATTTTTGTAATTTTTTTTTTTAACATCTAGCAATTATCAAATTTCATACCATATAAATGACAATGGCAAAAGACCAAAACACTAATATTGAAAGTCAAAATAATGAAGTTGAAGAACCCACTTCAGTAAAAAAAACAAACTCTGAGGAACAGGATAACGAACAAAATGTTGCAGAAAAAAATGAGGAGATAAAAGAAACTACTCCAGAAGAAAAAATAAAAGAATTAGAAGATAAGATAGCTAGAACTTTTGCAGAGATGGAAAATCAAAGAAGAAGGTTTGAAAAAGAAAGAGAAGATGCTTTTAATTATGGTGGTTTCGCTCTAGCAAAAGAAACTTTAAACTTAATTGACAATTTAGAAAGATCAAAACAAATTTTGGAAAAAGATGAAACTTTAAAAAATACTGGTGCATTAAAAAAAACTTTAGAACATTTTAATATTATAAATAAGGATATGATTTCTATTTTATCAAAAAATGGAATCACCCAAATAGAATCTATTGGTAAAAAACTTGATCCAAATCTTCATCAAGCCATGATTGAAATTGATAACGAACAGAGCGAACCTGGTACGATTATCCAGGAAATTCAAAAAGGATTTATGATGAAAGATAGGTTGTTGAGACCATCTTTAGTTGGGGTTTCAAAAAAAACTGAAAAAAAAGATGAAAAAAGTGAGGAAAATAAAGAAAATCAAGGTAACTAATAGTATTTATCAGAACTTGTAGATTAGAAATAAACACTTATATGAGAGGAATAAATTAAATTATGAGCAAAATTATAGGAATAGATTTAGGAACTACTAATTCATGTGTGTCTATCATGGAAGGCAGCCAACCAAAAGTTTTGGAAAATGCAGAGGGCGCAAGAACAACTCCTTCCGTAGTTGCTTTTACTGATGATAAGGAAAAGCTTGTTGGACAACCAGCAAAAAGACAAGCTGTAACTAATCCTGAAAATACTATATTTGCAGTAAAAAGATTAATTGGAAGAAGTTTTGAAGATCCGACTGTTAAAAAAGATATTACTTCAGCACCATTTAAAATAGTTAATTCAGAAAAAGGAGACGCTTGGATAGAATCAAAAAACGAAAAATATTCACCTTCACAAATATCAGCTTTTATTCTCCAGAAAATGAAAGAAACAGCTGAAAAATATTTAGGTCAAGAAGTTACTAAAGCAGTAATAACTGTCCCTGCTTATTTTAATGATGCTCAAAGACAAGCAACTAAAGATGCAGGCAAAATTGCTGGGCTAGAAGTTTTACGAATTATCAATGAACCAACAGCTGCCTCACTAGCTTATGGATTAGATAAAAAACAAAATAAAAAAATTGCAGTATATGATTTAGGCGGTGGGACATTTGATGTCTCAATTCTTGAATTAGGTGATGGTGTATTTGAAGTTAAATCTACTAATGGTGACACATTTTTAGGTGGTGAGGACTTTGATAATACTATTGTTAATTACTTAGTTGATGAATTTAAAAAAGATAATGGTATAGATTTAAAAACAGATAAACTTGCACTTCAAAGATTAAAGGAAGCCGCTGAAAAAGCTAAAATTGAATTATCTTCAGCAGAACAAACCGATGTTAATTTACCATTTATAACTGCAGATAAAACAGGTCCGAAACATATTAATTTAAAAATGACTAGAGCCAAACTAGAAGCTTTGGTTGAAGATTTAATTTCGAGAACCTTACCACCATGTAAAACTGCACTTAAAGATGCAGGACTTACGGCAAATGAAATTGATGAGATCGTGATGGTAGGTGGAATGACAAGAATGCCAAAAGTTTTAACTGAAGTTAAAAACTTTTTTGGTAAAGAACCAAACAAAAGCGTTAATCCTGATGAAGTTGTTGCTATGGGCGCTGCAATTCAGGCTGGAGTACTTCAAGGAGATGTTAAAGATGTACTTCTTTTAGATGTAACTCCTTTATCTTTGGGAATAGAAACTTTGGGTGGTGTATCTACCAAACTAATTGAAAAAAATACAACAATACCTACAAAAAAAAGCCAAGTTTTTTCTACAGCTGAGGATAATCAGCCAGCGGTATCTATTAGAGTGCTTCAAGGTGAAAGAGAAATGGCTTCAGATAATAAAATGTTAGGAAATTTTGAGTTAGTTGGTATTGCGCCTGCTGCAAGAGGTGTGCCTCAAATCGAAGTAACTTTTGATATTGACGCAAATGGAATAGTAAATGTCTCTGCTAAAGATAAGGGAACCGGAAAAGAACAAAAAATTCAAATACAAGCATCTGGAGGTTTAAGTGAAGAAGAAATTGAAAAAATGGTTAAGGATGCCGAGGCAAATAAAGATGCTGATAAAAAAAAGAGAGAGTCTGTAGATGTAAGAAATCAAGCTGACACTCTAATTCATTCAACAGAAAAAAACCTCAAAGAGCATGGAGCTAAAATTTCTGATGCTGAGAAAAAAGCGATTGAAGACGCTTCTTCAAGCTTAAAAGAAGCTTTAAAAGGAGAGGATGTAGAAAATATTAAAAAGAAAACTGAGAATTTAGTTCAAGCTTCAATGAAATTAGGTGAAGCAATCTACAAATCTCAAGAAAAAAAACCAGAGTCATCAAAAGATGGTGCTAAAAAAGATGAAGGAAAAAAAGACGATAATGTAGTTGATGCGGATTTTGAAGAGGTAAAAGAAGATACAAAAGAAAAAGATAAAGAAAAAAGCGCTTAAGACCTACAACAACTATCATCTTAAAGTAACTTATGGCTAAAAGAGATTTTTATGACGTCTTAGGTGTTAACAAAAATGCAAGTCCAGAAGAATTAAAATCAGCATACAGAAAAATAGCAGTAAAACATCATCCAGATAAAAATCCGGGTAACAAATCCTCTGAAGATAAATTTAAAGAGGCAAGTGAAGCATATGGTGTTCTCTCAGATCAAGAAAAAAAACAAAACTATGATAACTTTGGTCATGCTGCTTTTGAGGGCGGTGGAGGAAGACAAGCAGGTGGATTTGGTAGCGGTTTTGGTGGAGCAGATTTCTCAGATATTTTTGAAGATTTTTTTGGTGATTTTGCTGGTGGAGGAAGATCTAGAGGAAGAAGAAGTGCCAATAATAGAGGCTCAGATTTAAGATATGATTTATCAATTACATTAGAAGAAGCTTACGAAGGTAAAAAACAAGACATAAAATTTTCAACTACAGAAAAATGTGATACGTGTAAAGGTAATGGGTCTAAACCAGGATCTTCACCAGACAGATGTACAACTTGTGGCGGAAATGGCAAGGTAAGAACAAATCAAGGTTTTTTTACAGTTCAACAAACTTGTCCACAATGTGCAGGAAGTGGTGAAGAGATTACCAATCCATGCAATGAATGTAATGGTCAAGGCAATAAACGAGCTTCAAAAAAAATATCCGTAACAATTCCAAAAGGCGTTGATGACGGTACAAGAATAAGATTAGCTGGCAAGGGAGAAGCTGGAACCAAGGGAGGCATAAGTGGAGATTTATATTTATTCATAAATGTTAACTCACATACTCTTTTTAAAAGATCAGACGAAAACTTATTTTTTGAATTTCCAATATCAATAGCTGATGCTGCACTTGGAACAACAATTGAAATACCAACAATTGATGGTGGTAAAGCAAAAATTAAAATACCGGATGGAACTCAAAATGGAAAACAATTTAGATTAAAAGGTAAAGGAATGCCATATATGAGGGGTAGTGGTAATGGAGATCTTTATGTTCAGGTAAATACTGAAGTCCCAATTTCATTAAATAAAGCACAAAAAGAATTACTGGAGAAATTTAGAGAAATCGAAAACGAAAAATCAAACCCAAGTATTAAAAAATTCTTTCAAAAAGCCAAAAGTTTTTGGAAAAATTAAAAAATGGGATTAGAAGAGATAGTTCCAGCAATTTCTTTAATTGCAGTTTTAATATTGGTTCTTCCTGCATTTCTTAGATCTAATTCAAAATTAAAGCAGTTTTTATCAAATTTATCCATTTGGGGTATAATTGTTTTAGTTGTTATGATAGTTTTATACTTTACCTTTTAAATGAAAAAAATTAATTTAACTATTACTGGATGTATGGGAAGAATGGGTCAACAGATTATTAAATCTGCAAGATCTGATAAAAATTTTAAAATAGTAGCTCTTACTGAAAATAGAATAATAAATAAAAAAATTCATGGAATTAAACCAGACTTAAATACTGAAGAAGCTTTTAAAAAAGCAAATTTAATAATAGATTTTACAGTTCCAAAATGCACTTTTGAAGTTTTAAAAATTGCGTCAAAACTTAAGAAAAGAGTAGTTATTGGAACAACTGGATTTTCAAAAAAAGAAGAAAATTTGATTAAAAAATATTCTAAAAAAATACCAATACTTAGAGCTGGTAATATGAGCTTAGGAATAAATTTATTAATGTATTTAACTGAAATTGCATCTAAATCTTTAGGAAATAACTTCTTAAGCAAAATCTTTGAGATTCATCATAAACATAAAAAAGACAATCCTTCAGGTACAGCTTTAATGCTTGGAAAAGGTATAGCTGTTGGAAAAAATAAAGACTTTTATAAATTAGTTGGTAAAAAATATTTAAACAAAAAATCTTTTCCTTATGGAAAAAAAATTAATTTTAATTCATTAAGAAAAGGCGAAGTTATTGGTGAACATGAAGTAGCTTTCTCAAGCGGCAAGGAAATAATTACATTAAATCATGAAGCATTTGATAGAGCACTTTATTCAGAAGGAGCATTTACTGCAGCTAAATGGTTAATGAACAAAAAACCTGGTCTTTATTCAATGAGAGATGTTTTGAACTTTAAATGAATGAAGTTCAAAGATCTAAAATAATATTAAAAATTCTAAATAGAATTTATCCAAAAGCCCTAATTCCTTTAAAACATAGAAATAAATTTACTCTTTTAACTTCTGTACTTTTGTCTGCACAATGTACAGATTTAAATGTTAATAATGTAACCAAAGATATATACTCAAAATATAACAAGCCTGAACACTTTGTAAAATTAGGAAGAAAAAGAATAGAAAAATTAATAAAAAGGATTGGTATCTTTAGAGTTAAAGCTAAAAGTATTTATTTGATGTCTAAGCAGTTACTAGAGAAGCATGGAGGCAAAGTACCAAAAACTTTTGAGGAACTTGAAAAACTACCTGGTGTAGGTCATAAAACAGCAAGTGTAGTTATGTCTCAAGGTTTTGGATTTCCAGCATTTGCAGTGGATACCCACATTCATCGACTTGCTCAAAGATGGGGGTTAACAAATGGTAAAAACGTTGTTCAAACAGAAAAAGATTTAAAAAGAATTTTTCCCAAAAAAACTTGGAGCAAACTTCATCTTCAAATAATTTATTATGGAAGAGAATATTGTCAGGCCAGAAGCTGCTATGGTTTAACTTGTAAAATTTGTAAGACTTGTTATCCTAACCGTAAAAATCCAATTATTATAAAAAAAGCTTAATATGAAAATCTTGGGAATAGGAAATGCAATAGTTGATGTGATTTGCAAAATTGAAGATGATTATTTAGCAAAAAATAATTTAACAAAAAGTACTATGAAGCTAGTTGATGAAACTGAATTTAAAAAATTATTATCAACTTTAAAGATTGAAAATACAGTTTCAGGTGGATCTGTTGCCAATTCTATAGTTGGATTATCACAATTAGGAAATAAAGTTGGTTTTATTGGTAAAGTTAACAATGATGATTTAGGTAAAAAATATGAAGAAGGTCTGAGAAAAGAAAATGTTAATTATTTATACAACAAAAAAACAGAAAGTTTACCTACAGGTACATGTTTAATATTAATTACACCAGACTCCGAAAGAACGATGTGTACATTTCTTGGTACTGCAGGAAAAATTGATGAAAATGATATTGATATAAATTCAGTAAAAAATAGCAAAATAACCTTTTTAGAAGGGTATCTCTGGGATGAAGGTAGTCCAAAAAAAGCTTTTGAAAAAGCAATTAGAAGTTCCAACTTAGTTGCCATGTCTTTATCTGACAAATTTTGTGTTGAAAGACATAAACCTCATTTTTTAAATTTAGTTAAAAATAAATTAGATATTACATTTGCTAATGAACAAGAAATCATGTCATTAATAGAAACAAAAAAATTTGATGATGTAACAAGATTTGGAAGACAAATTGGTAAAATTCTTATTATTACACGTGGTGAAAAAGGAAGTGTCGCAATTAATAAAAATGAAATAGTTGAATGCGATTCTGAAAAAAATTTGAAAATTATTGATCTTACCGGTGCTGGAGATTTATTTGCCGCAGGTTTTCTACATGGCCACATTAACAATTTAACTATAAAAGAATGTCTTCAAAAAGGAACTGAAATGTCTTCAAAAATAATTCAAAAAATTGGAGCTAGGTTAAATTAACTTTTTTCTCCTATAACTTCCCTTGCCTTTTTTAGGTTTAACTATTCTTGGTTTATATCTTTTACTTCTTAAATTTTTAGCTACAGGATTTTTTTTTACCATTTATATTTTATATCCTTCTTCGTAGCTGACAATAAAGTTTTCATCATTAAATTGATCTTTAATTTTTTTTCTCAGTCTGTGTATATGTGTTTCAACTGTATGTGTTTCAACTTCATTTAAATATCCCCATACTTCTGTTAAAAGAGTATTTATACTTTGAGGTTTCCTTTTATTATGTAAAAAAATAATTGTATCTATCTCTCTCTCAGTAAGCTTCAATTTCTTATCTTTTTTATTAATTTCTCTTGAATTTAAATCTAGTGTGTAATCTTTTAAAATAATTTTTGATTGGTAACTATATCTAAGTTTAATTAATTGGATATTAATTTTTTCTATAAAACTATATATATCAACTGGTATATCTGAAATCTGCATTATTTGATTTTTTTCAATTTTTAAACTTTTATTTAAAAAATCATCATTTTTTCTCTTTAAAAACAAAGATTTTTCTTTATCAATTTTATTATTTTTGAAATTTTCTAAAATTTCTTTTTCACCTGCGTAATGAAAAATATCAAAAGATAAATTATTCTTAATTTCTTTTAAAATATTATATAATGCTTCACAATCAATTATATGTATTTTTTGTTTAATCATAATAATATCATTTAATGCTAATAAAGTTAAAAAATAAAGATACCTTAATTATTGATGACTTTAAATTTAAATGTTGCATAGGAAAAAATGGGCTAAACTCAAATAAGAAGGAAGGCGATAATTGTACACCCAAAGGTAGATTTAAAGTAGGGAATATTTATTATCGGCCAGACAAAGTTATAAAACCGGTTACGAATCTTAAAATAAAAAAAATAAAAAAAAATATGCTTTGGTGCAATGATCCTTATAATAAAAATTATAATAAGCCAATTTATATAAATAAAAAAATTAAAGGTGAAAAGATTTATAGAAATGATTATAAGTATGACTATTTTATTGTGATTGAGTATAATACAAAAATAATAAAACCAAACAAAGGAAGTGCGATATTCATTCACCTAACTAGAAATTATCAAAAAACAGCTGGGTGCATTGCTATAAATAAAAAAGATTTTTTAATTATGTTAAAGGTTATTAATAAGAATTCTAAGATTATAATTTAATTTCTATCACCAAATATTTTAGATCCAATTCGTAAAAAGGTAGATTTATATTCACATGCTTTTAAATAATCATTTGACATTCCCATACTTAATTCTAAAAATTTAAATCTATCATTCAAATCTTTTATTTTAGAAAAATAAATTGATGTATTATTGGTTGGTGGCAAACACATAAGTCCAATAATTTTTAGGTTAAATTCTTTTGTACATCTTTGATAAAATAATTCTAAATTTTCGACATCTACACCACTTTTTTGTGGCTCGTTTCCAATATTTACTTGAATAAAAATTTTTAAATTTTTTTTAAATTTAATTTGTTGTTCTGAAATTTTTTCTGCTAACTTTATAGTATCTAATGAATGTATATAGTCAAATAAAGGAATAACATACTTAACTTTATTAGATTGCAACTTGCCAATCATGTGTAACTTAATATCAATAAAATCCTTTTTTATATCTGTCCATTTTTCAATAGCTTCTTGTACTTTATTTTCTCCAAAGTCTTTTTGTCCATGATTAATCAGGGGCAATATTTCACTCATTGCAAAAGTTTTTGAAACTGCAATAATTTTAGGCTTATAATCTTTGTAATTTAATTCAATAATTTTAGTTTGAATTTCTTTTTGAATAGATATTAATTGACTTATATTATTATGCATAAAACATTACCTAAATATTATTATTTTATTAATAGATTTAATAAAGATCTTATCAAAAATTTAGATAAAAATATTGCTATAATTTTTAGAAAATATAATGAAAAATTGAATATAGATGAAATATATAAAATAAAGAATTTTTGTAAACTAACTAGTAGAAAATTTTTTATTTCAAACAACGTTAAATTAGCAATAAAACTAGATTTAGACGGTGTTTATTTACCATCTTTTAATAAAAGTTTAAAAATTAATGTCTATTCAAAAAAAACTAAATTCTTGGTGCTCGGTTCTGCTCATAATCTAAAAGAAATTAAAATTAAAGAAAAACAAAATGTTAATGCTATTTTTTTAGCTTCATTATTTAATAAAAAAAAAACATATCTAGGTTTAAAAAAATTCAAAATTTTAAGATCTAAAACACTTCTCAAGGTTATTGCTTTGGGTGGAATTAATAAAGATAATTTAAAAAAATTGAATTTATTAGATATTGACGGTTTCGCTGCAATATCTTTTTTTAATAAGACAAAAAAAAGGCCCCTTTAAAAGGGGCCTTTAAATTTTTATCTTTAAATTATACTAGAATGCAAACGCTACAGAAACTTCTGAAACTGAGTCGTCAGTTCCATTTGTTCCACCTGAAGAGCTTTCACTGTTAGTAAACGCAGCAATAGTCATTGATCCCATTGTATACGATACTGCAAGTCCAGTATTCTCTTGATCATCTTTAGTAGAAGATTCAAACTCTACTGTAGATTGACCAATTGAAGCTGAAAGATTTTCATTGATTGCCATAGACACAGCAATATGCGTTCTCTCAACATCTGAATCTGCCGCTGATAAATCTAGATCAGTGTGTTGGATACCAGCAGTTACTGATCCCATAGTGTATTTAGCATACATTATTCTCTGATCTGTACCTGTATCGCTAGAAGAACCAGCTTTATCACCAATACCTATACCAACATCAACACCATCCATTAGACTACCAGAAGTAAGAACTATAGATTTAGATGAACCTTGGTTTCCGCCACCAGAATCTTTGTTGTATGATGCGCTAACACCCATACCACCAAAACTACCTGCGTAACCTAAAGTGTTTGTTGTACTAATTGTTGCAACACCGTTTGCTTGACCATCAAGATCATCCCAAACTTCTTCACCAGCTGTAGGCATAACATCGTCATATGCATTAATACCAGTTGTACCTGCACCATTAGAAAGTGAGAAAGTACCGCTATCACCCATATCAAGTTTTAAACTTGAAGATGAGAACACAGCGTTAGTCATAGTGTACTGGTAAGAAATTGTTCCTACATCTGTATCTCCAGATCCAGAAAAACCAATTCCTTGGTTCATTGACCAAGGATTACCAGTTACTTCGCTCTCGTCTTGAGAAGCGTATACTACTTTTGCTGTACCACTAACGTCTAGTGCACCTGCGAAAGCAGTAGTAGTTACTAGAGATCCTGCTAAAGCAGTTAATCCTAGTTTTTTTATGTTTGTCATAATTGACTCCTTCATTATTTATAATTAATTATAATTGAGTGATAAATATCAAGTTTATATGGAATATATGATGTTTTTTTTACAAAAAGTCTAGTTTTTCATTAACTGTTGCATAAATACATCACTAATTACTTTAACTTGCTAAATTGGTGACTTTTTCTAAGTTTCATACTACAGGTAATATGTTATTTAATCAAACTAAAATAAATTATGATTTCCAATAAAATTTCTAAAATAAAAACG
The DNA here is from genome assembly GCA_902573385.1 of uncultured Pelagibacteraceae bacterium. GTDB lineage: Bacteria > Pseudomonadota > Alphaproteobacteria > Pelagibacterales > Pelagibacteraceae > Pelagibacter. The sequence continues at coordinate 10,505 of CACGJS010000023.1, forward strand.
ATTTTGCTTATTATTGCTATTTTACCTTATCTTAATTCGTGTGGAATTTATAGGCCAACTGATGCAAAAGAGTTTCCCCCTGAACCAGAAAAAAGAATTAAAAAAAACATGGAAGAAGGTAGAGGTATAAGACTTTTTGGCGGGAAGAAAAAAGGAGGAGTTTTTGATTTTGCATCATCAAATTCGCTATGGCGAGCCTCGCTGGACACTATAGATTTTATGCCACTTTTAACTGCTGATTATGGTGGTGGAATCATTGTTACTGACTGGTTTACGGGTACAGATGACCCAAACAAAGCAATAAAAATTTCTATTCAGTTTTTGAGTAATGAAATTAGAGCTGATGCTTTAAGTATAAAAGTATTTAAAAAAAATTGTGATATAAATAAAAATTGCAAAATTATTAATAGTGAAGGTGAACTAAATAGTGAATTAAAATTAGCAATCCTTAAAAAAGCTGCCAAATATGAAAATACAAAAAAAACAAAAAATAAAAAAGACTATAACCTTATAGAACTTCCAGAAAAAAAATAAGCTATTAAAAATAACTTTAAAATTAATGGAACGATATAACTTTAAAATAATTGAATCTAAATGGCAAAAATACTGGGATGAAAAAGAATTATTTAAATCAAAAGTAGATAAAAATAAAAAAAAATTTTATTGTTTGGAAATGTTCCCTTACCCATCTGGTAAAATTCACATGGGTCATGTAAGAAACTATACAATTGGAGATGTTTTATCACGCTTTAAAAAAATGCAAGGATATAATGTCCTACACCCAATGGGTTGGGACTCTTTTGGTATGCCAGCAGAAAATGCAGCAAGATTAAATAACCTTGACCCTAAAGAGTGGACCGAGAAAAATATTTCTATAATGAAATCCCAATTAAAAAAACTTGGTCTTTCAATCGATTGGGACAAAGAAATTTCAACTTGTTCTCCAGAATATTATAAACATCAACAAGTTTTTTTTCTTGAACTTTATGACAAAGGACTAATATATCGAAAAGAAAATTATGTAAATTGGGATCCTGTAGATCAAACAGTTCTAGCTAATGAACAGGTTATAGATGGAAAAGGATGGAGATCTGGTGCGAATGTTGAAAGAAAAAAATTAAACCAATGGTTTTTTAATATATCAAAATTTTCTGATAATCTTCTAGATGGTTTAGATGATCTTAAAGATTGGCCCAACAAAGTTAAAATAATGCAAAAAAACTGGATTGGAAAATCTTTTGGATGTGAAATAGATTTTAAAATAGAGGGTAATCTGCCAATTAAAAAAATTAAATGTTTTACTACGAGACCAGATACATTATTCGGTTTTTCATTTTTAGCAGTTTCAATTGATCACCCGATTTCAAAATTTTATGAAAAAAATAGAGAATTTTTAAATTTTAAATCAGAATGCTCAAAAACTGGAACTACAGAAGAATCAATAGCTCAAGCAGAAAAAATTGGATTTAAAACAGAACTAATGGCAATTAACCCTTTGGATAGTTCTAATAAAGTTCCAGTATATTTTGCAAATTTTGTATTAATGGATTATGGATTTGGGGCAATTTTTGGTTGTCCAGCACACGATCAAAGAGATTTAGATTTTGCAATAAAATACAAGTTAAAAGTTGTTTCTGTTGTACGGCCACAGGATCAAGATAACAATTTCGAAGTCACAAATGAGGCATATACAGGGCCTGGGGTAATTTTTAATTCAAAATTTTTAGATGGTCTTAAAGCTCCTGAAGATTCAATTATTAAGACAATAAAAACACTTGAAGAAAAAAAAATAGGTAAGAAAAAAATTAATTTTAGATTAAAAGATTGGGGGGTATCTAGACAAAGATATTGGGGATGTCCCATTCCTATTGCCTATAATAAAAAAAATGAAATTATAAAAATACCTAAAGAAAATCTACCAATTAAGTTACCAGAAAAGATTAATTTAAATACAAAGGGGAACCCATTAGATAATCAGGTAAAATGGAAAAAAATTATTATAAATGGAGAGGAGTGTACTATTGAAACAGATACTCTTGATACTTTTGTCGACTCTTCTTGGTACTTTTTAAGATTTTGTTCATCGAAAAATAAAGAGTATGGTTTTAATGTTGATGAAATCAACTATTGGATGCCAGTAGATCAATATATTGGAGGTGTTGAACATGCCATACTTCACTTGTTATATTCAAGATTTTTTATGCAAGCAATCGGTTATAAAAATAATAAATTTAATCATACAGAACCTTTCAAAGGTTTATTCACTCAAGGTATGGTTTGTCATGAAACATACAAAGATTCTAAAAATAATTGGCTAAGCCCAGATGAAGTTTTTACTGATGATGGTAAGGAATTTTATAGCAAAAAAAATCCTAAGGAAAAAATAAAAATTGGATCAACAGAATCTATGTCAAAATCAAAAAAAAATACTATTGATCCTGAGGACATAATAGAAAAATACGGTGCTGATGCAG
>CACGJS010000024.1 GCA_902573385.1 uncultured Pelagibacteraceae bacterium
TGTGGTTTAATCGGATCTTCTTTGTTAAGAGTAATTGTTAAAAAAAAGATATCAAAAAAAATATTTATTTATGAAAAATCAAAAAAAAATATTTTAAAAATCAAAAAATTAAGATTGCCTTGCAAGATAACAAATGATTTTAAAAATATAGTACCAAGATTAGATTTAATTATTTTTTGTACGCCAATGAGTGAATACGAAAAAATAATTTTAAAAATGAATAAATACTTATCACCTAAAACGATTATTACAGATGTTGGTTCGTCAAAAGAAAAATCTTTGATATTAATTAAAAGAAAATTAAAACAAGGAGTATCTTGGACTTCAAGTCATCCTATTTCAGGTTCGGAAGTGAGTGGCCCAGAGTTTGGTGATAGTAATTTATTTTTAAACAAATGGTGTATTTTAATAAAAGATAAAGATTCAAATAAAAAGCATTTAATTTTATTAAATAAATTTTGGAAAAAAATTGGCTCCAAAGTTTTTATGATGGATTCAAAAAAGCATGATTCAATTTTTTCTATGACAAGTCACTTACCACATTTAATAGCTTATAATTTAGTTAAAACCGCAACAGATTTTGAAAAACATAAAAAATATGACATTATCAAATTTAGTGCAGGAGGTTTAAGAGATTTTTCAAGAATTGCCGCATCAAATGAAATTATGTGGAGGGATATTTTTTTTAATAATGAAAGAAAAATATCAAAAGTTATAGATTTATTTATTAAAAATTTAAAATCATTTAAAAAAGATATTAAATTTAAAAATAATAAATCACTTATTAATAAATTAGTTGAAACTAAAAAAGTAAGAAAAAAAATAATTAAACTAAAACAAGACATTAACAAACCTGATTTTGGGAGAAGTTAATTTGAAATATTACAAATTTTTTTCACTGTTAAGTTTGCTGTTTTTTTAATTTTGTTAATTGTGTAATTAATTGGCATAATCAAAACTTTTTTCTCTGGACCATAAGCATGAATTAATTTAGTAGCGTTTAAACAGAGTGCCACGTGTCCTTTCCAAAATATTATATCACCTTTTTTAAATTTTCTTTTTTTCATATTTTTTTTTGAGTATCTAATTTGGTCTTTTGTGTCTCTAGGATAAAACTTATTATTATAATAAAAAAATAACTGCAATATGGCTGAGCAATCTATTCCTTGATAAGTTTTACCACCCCAAATATATTTTATGTTTATAAATAATTTTAATATTTTTAAATAATTCTTTTCTACATGTTTAATTTTTTTAATATCCTTTTTTTTTATCCATTTATTTTTTTCATATTCGACAAAATTCTTTTTTTCTTGAATTATAGAAATTTTTGATGCAAATGGTAAATATGCTCTTTTATTATTTAATTTATTAGTAATATTAGCCTTTAGATTAGATACTTTATGTGTAGCTTTGTGATTTCCTGTATAGTCTTTATTCTTAATATAGCCAATATAATTGTCAAATCTCGTTTTTATTTTTAGCCAATATTTTTTTTTAGATAAAATTTTAAATTTTTCACCATATAAAATTTGAGATGTAACCTCAGATCTTTTAGAGGGTTTTTTATAAATATTTGATAATGGCTTTTTATAAAAAAAATTATTTTTCACCAATTTTTAATTTATTTTTAATAAACCATAAGCAAATCAAAGAGGGTATTACCATAATAGTCGTAATTATAAAAAATATTGCCCAGGGGTTTTCAAAACTAGGAATAGAGAATGACCCAAGATTAATAAATTTATATTTTAAGCTTATGATTGCTCCATTTTCCAAAGAGTCAACTAGAGCGCCTGAAGATGAGGCCATTATTGTTCTTCCCGCGGTACCAATTGAAGCAAGCAGAGCATATTGAGTGGCAGTATAGGTTCTATCTACTAGTAAAGAAATAAATGCAACAAAAGCAACTGTCGCAAATGCAGCAGCGATATCATCAGCTATCACTGCAAATGCAAAAAGTAATTCAGATTTTTCAGATATAGCTAAAACAGAGAATAGAAGATTGGTAGCAGCCATTAATATTCCAGCGACAAACATTGTTTTTATTGTTCCAGATCTAATAGCAAGTAATCCACCCAATAAAGTAAAAATAACCGTTGTGATCCATCCTAAAGTTTTAGAATAAATTGCAATATCTCCTTTAGAGAAACCCATTTCTTTATAAAAAACTACTGACATACGACCAAGAAATGCTTCGCCTATTTTAAATAAAAAAACAAAAGCTAAGATTCCCACAGCTATAGAGAATCCATTTTTTCTAAAGAAACTTATTATTGGTCCTCCCAAAGTACCACTTATCCAAGCCGTTATTGTTGAAAAAATATTTTTTGACCCAAGTTTATTTCTTATGAGTTCATCTGTTTCTTTTTGCTTTAATTCTCTATCGGTAGAGGTCTGTTCATGAACAAACATTAAGCCTATATTCATTAAAATAACGACAATTCCTAAAATTAAAAAGGTCATTTGCCAATAATTAATTATACCAATATTTTCAAAATATTGAGCTGTAAATAAAGCTATTACACCACCTAATTTATATCCACTCCACCAGCCAACTACTGCCATAGCTGCGCCAGCAGCCATTGATTTACTCTCATCTTCTCCAATTTGTTCAATCCTTAATGCATCTACTGTTATATCTTGTGTAGCTGAAGCTATAGCAATAATTAAGCCAACAGTGATTAATAAAGCTAAATTTTCCGTTGGATTTATTAAACTCCAAACTACGAGACTAACTAAAATTGTAATTTGCATCAAAACTATCCAGCCCCTTCTATGACCAAGTTTTTTGGTTAAGTAGGGTATCTGAAGTCTATCAATAAGAGGTGCCCATAAATAATTAAAAGCATAAACGGCAAATATTAAACCTGCCCAACCAATAGTTGATCTACTTAATCCTTCTTCTTTAAGCCATAAACTTAAACTACTTCCTATTAACACCCAAGGAAAACCAGATATTGCTCCAAGCAATAAAATTCTTAACATTCTTATGTCAAAGTATACAGAAAAAGTTTCTGATAGAGTTTGTTTTTTAATTTCAATCATATCTAATTTCTCCAAAAAGAAGGTATGAATAAAACTAATATAGCAAACAATTCAAGTCTACCTAAAATCATACCTAAACTCAAAATCCATTTAGAAATATCAGGTAATTGTGAAAAATTTCCATTAGGTCCTATTATTGAGCCTAAACCAGGACCAACATTTGAGATTGAGGTTGCGGCTCCAGAAATTGCAGTAATGAAATTTAAACCGCTCAATGACAATAAAGCAGTTATTAAAAAAAATATGATTATATAAAGATAAATAAATGAAATAATTGATGCCATAAATTTATCATCAACATTATTATTATCATATTTAATAATAAAAATTCCCCTAGGATAAATATTTTTTTTTAATTGATTTAATAAAAAAAGATACAGAATTTGTATTCTAAAAATTTTTATACCACATGCGGTAGATCCAGCACATCCACCAATAAACATTAGAATAAGAAAAAATACTAAAGAAAAACTTCCCCAGTTATCAAATTCTTTAGTAACATATCCTGTTCCAGTTAAAACAGAAATAACATTAAATGAAATATCTATTAAGTTAATTTCAGACAAATTTTTATTTATGAACAGCAAGTAAAGTAAAAGTATAAATATAGAAAAAATTATTATTCTTATAAAACTTCTAATTTGAGAATCTGAAGTAAATATTTTTTTATTTCCGTTTAAAAATTTTATGTAAGCTATAAAAGGTATACTGCCAAGAATTATAAAAATCATAGCAGATATCTCTATAGTAGTACTATCAAAATAACCTATAGACTCATTGTAGTTAGAGAAACCACCTGTTGCTATTGTTGTCATTGAATGTGTAAAACTATCAAAAAAACCCATTCCAAAAATTTTGTATGAACAAGCACATAACAATGTCAAACTTGTATAGATCAAAACTAATCTTAAGGCAATTTCCTTTGATTTAGGTAATATTTTTTCAGAGGAGTCATTGCTAGAAACTTTAAATAATTTCATACCACCTACATTCATTATTGGCATCAATGTAATTGCCATTACGATAATACCAATTCCTCCAAGCCACTGAAGTATAGCTCTCCAAAGCAGAATGGATTTCGGCGTATCATTTAAATTAGTAATTATTGTTGATCCAGTTGTTGTTATTCCTGACATGCTTTCAAAAAATGAGTCTGTAATTGTTAAATTAAGATTGGAAAAAATAAAAGGCAAAGATCCAAATATTGCAATACTTAACCAAGCTAGTGCAGTGAGTAGAAACGCTTGTTGCAGATTTAATTTTTTATCATGATTTAAGTTTGCTAAAAAAAACAAAACTCCAAATATTATTGTTATTATACCCGCACCAAAGAAAGAAGAGTCTAGCTCTTTAAATATGACCTGAACAATAATGGGTATAGACATGGAAATTCCAAGAATAATTTGCAAAATTCCCAACGTAAAAAAAACAGTTTTATAATTAGACATTTTGAAAGGACACTATTTTATGGTAAATAAATTTCAACTCTATAAGAATTAATAAAAACGCCAAATATAAGATATTTTGCTATTATAAATTGTGATTGAAAAAACAAATTTAGATAAAACGAACGCTTGGCCCTTTGTTGAGGCAAAAAAACTTTTACGAGAAAGAAAAAATTTTATTGAAAAAAAAGGTAAAATAATTTTACAAACGGGATATGGCCCAAGTGGTCTCCCTCACATTGGCACATTTGGTGAAGTTGCAAGAACCTCAATGATAGTTAATGCATTAAATCAAATAACAGATTTACCAAAAGAGATTATTACATTTTCTGACGATATGGATGGTTTAAGAAAAGTACCAGAAAATGTTCCAAATCAAGATCTTTTAAATAAAAATTTACACAAACCTTTAACACAAGTTCCTGATCCTTTTAAAAAATACCAAAGTTTTGGTGAACATAATAATGAAATGTTAAAAATTTTTTTAAATAAATTTAAATTTAAATATAATTTTAAAAGTTCAACAAAACTTTATGAATCGGGATTTTTTAATTCAACATTACAAATAATTCTTGAAAACTACCAAGGTATTATGGATATAATTATTCCAACATTAGGAAAAGAAAGGCAAAAAACCTATAGTCCATTTTTACCTATTTGTCCTGAAACTGGAATTGTTTTAGAAATACCAGTGCTTGAGATTCAAAAAGATAAATCCCAAATAATATTTGATAATAATGGTAAAAAACTTGAAGTAAGTATTTTAGACGGAAATTGTAAATTACAATGGAAAGTGGATTGGGCAATGAGATGGTATGCGCTCGACATAGATTTTGAAATGTATGGAAAAGATTTAATTGAAAGTGCTATTTTATCTACAAAAATAATTAAATTAATAGGTAAAAAAAATCCATCAGGTTTTGCTTATGAACTTTTTTTAGACGAAAAAGGTGAAAAAATTTCTAAATCTAAAGGAAATGGAATTACCATTGATCAATGGTTAAAATATGCTTCACCTGAAAGCTTATCATTGTATATGTATCAAAATCCTAAAAGAGCAAAAAAACTTTTTCAAGAAATTGTTCCAAAAGCTGTAGATGAATATTTGGACTGTATAGAAAAAGCAAAGACTCAAAATGAATTGCAATTATTAATGAATCCTGTTTGGCATGTTCATAATGGAGAAATACCAAAAGAGGATATTGTAATGAGTTTTTCAATGTTGCTAAATTTAGTTGAAGCAAGTAATGCAGACAATAAAGAGCTTCTATGGAAATTCGTTAAGAAATATAAAAAAGATATTTCAGAAAAAAATTACCCAATTTTTGATAATTTAATTAGCTATGCAATTAGATACTTCAATGATGTAATTAAACTACAAAAAAAATATAAAAAGCCAAATGACAAAGAAAAAAAAGCTCTAAAAGCCTTAATTAAAACATTAGAGAGTTGTAGTGATGAGATGAAACCTGAAGAAATTCAAACATTGATTTATTCAACCGGTAAAGAAAATGGTTATGAAAAAAATCTAAGAGATTGGTTTAAGCTAATTTATGAGGTAGTTTTTGGAGATGAGAATGGTCCAAGAATGGGTTTTTTCATAAGTTTTTTTGGAGTAAATGAAACAAAGCAACTGATAAATGATAAGATAAAATAATGTTTTCAAAATTAAGATCTTTGATCTTTAAAATTGATCCTGAAATAGCACATACTTTAGCAATTAAATCTTTAAAATTAAATTTAATTGGAAATATTTTTGATGAAAATAAAGGTGACTTAATGTTTAAATCAACTTTATTTGGTGAAATAATAGATAATCCAATTGGTATTGCCGCTGGTTTTGATAAAAATGCAGAGGTCTACAATCCATTATTTAAACTTGGCTTTGGGTTTGTTGAAGTTGGAACAATAACGCCATTAGAGCAGTATGGTAACTCAAAACCTAGAATTTTTCGACTAGTAGAAGATCAAGCACTTATAAACAGACTTGGTTTTAATAATTTAGGATCAGAAAACGTTAGTTCTAGAGTTAGATCTAATTTACCTAAAGGATTATTGGGTATAAATATTGGACCAAATAAAGACACCAAAGGTAGATTAAATGATTATTTAATAGGCCTTAGAGCTTTTCATGATATTGCAAAATATATAACAGTAAATATTTCTTCACCAAATACAGAAAACCTAAGAAATTTTCATGATGAGACAAGGTTTGAGGAATTAATGAACGTTATAGAAAAAGAAAAAATTAGACTAAAAACTAAAATACCAATCGTTGTTAAAATCTCTCCTGATATTTTAGATAATCAAATTTATTTAATTAGTGATATATTAATAAAGTATAAAGTTAGTGCAATTATTATATCCAATACGACAGAGGGTAGTAGGGAAAAATTAATAAATATATCAAAACATCAAAAAGGTGGACTTTCAGGTAAACCACTTGAAGAAAAATCAAATCAATTGATTGCTAAATTTTATGATTTATTAAAAGGTAAAATTGAAATTATTGGAGTAGGTGGTGTTGACTCTGGAAAAAGTGCATATGAAAAATTTTCAGCCGGGGCAAGTTATGTACAATTATACACTGGCATGGTTTTTCAAGGGCCAAATATTGTTGGAAAGATAAAAAAAGAGCTGAAAGAATTATTAATAAGAGATGGTGTTGTTAATTATAGAGAAATCATAGGAAAGAATCATATTTAATCTATCCTAATAAACTTGACGAGGTCATTATCACATCTTATATAGTCTCTAAATATTATGTCTAAAAAATGTGAATTAACTGGAAAAATTCCTATGAAAGGTCACAATGTTAGTCATGCTAATAATAAGACCAATAGAAGGTTTTTGCCTAATTTAAAAAAAGTAAAATTTACAAGTGAACTTTTAGAAAGAAGTTTGAGACTTACAGTGAGCAATGCTGGAGTAAGATCTGTAGATAAAAAGGGTAGTTTTGATCAATTTTTAAAAGTTGTAAAAAATAAAAATTTATCTCCAAGATTAAAAAAATTAAAAAAAGATTTATTAATTAAATCACCATTTAAAAAAGCTTCAGTTAAAAAATCTGCGTAATGAATAGATTGTTTTTAACACTCTCCTTTTTAATGGGAGCAGTTGTTTTATTGTCAAATTATTTAGTTCAATTTCCAATTAAATATTATAGATTAGAAAGTATATTAACTTATGGTGCATTTAGTTATCCAATAGCATTTTTAATAACTGATTTAGCCAATAGATCTTACGGTAAAGTTATAGCTAGAAAAATTGTATATATAGGATTTATTATTGGCATAGCTTTTACACTTTTGTTTTCTACTAATTTTACTGATTTAATATCAGTAAGAATTGCAATTGGATCTGGCACAGCATTTATTGTTGCACAGTTGTTAGATGTACAAATTTTTGATCAATTAAAAAAAAAGAAATGGTTTGTAGCACCAATAACATCATCATTTATTGGCTCTGCAGTTGACACATTTCTATTTTTCTCAATTTCATTTTATGCAACGGGAATACCTTGGGTTACTTTATCTTTTGGAGATTTATCAGTTAAAATATTTGTAGCCTTAGTCATGTTGATACCTTTTAGATTACTATTAGGAACTATTAAAGCTGTTAAAGTTTAATATAAAAATTTATAAGATAAAATTTTATAAGCTAGTTTTGCTACTAAAAAATTGTAAGAATTAAATCCTTTAATAGGAGATAGTTCATTTATATCTGCCCCAACAATATTTGAATTTTTTGCAGCTATTTTAATTATATTTAAAGTTTCATCCCATAATAGTCCACCAGGTTCAGGGGTACCTGTTGCAGGCATTATACTAGAATCTAATCCATCAACATCAAAAGTAAGATAAACTGTTTTATTTTTTATCATTTGTTTAAATTTTTTTAAGTCCCATTTGTATTTATCTTTTGCCCAGAAGATATTAATTTTCGATAAGTTTTTTTTCAAAAAAGTTATCTCGCTTTGAGAAATATTTCTTATACCAAAAGAAATAACAGATACATTGCTGTAATCTAGGCATCTTTTAATTGCTGAAGCATGAGAAAACTTTTCACCATTATAACTTTCTCTTAAATCTGCATGTGCATCAAAATGTAGTATACATATTTTTTTATATCTTTTTACAAATGGAGCAATACATCCTGGAGTGATTGAATGTTCTCCGCCAAGAGTAAAAGGAAAAAGTTTTTTATTTAAGATTTTTTCATTAATATCTGATATTTTTTTAAGGGCTTTCTTAATATCCTTGTCAATTTTGAATGGTTTTAATGTCTTAATTCCTATTTTTTTATAGGGTTCACAATGTAATTCCTCATCATATAATTCTACTTGGTGTGAAGCTTTGATAATTTCTTTTGGACCGTTTTTAGTTCCACCACCATAGCTAACTGTTTTTTCCAAACCAAAGGGTACAATAATTGCTTTTTCTTTAAAATTGACAGCATTGTCAATTCCAAGAAATCCACTTTTATTAGAAAGATATTTCAATTTTTTATCCAAATATTTTTGAGAAATTTTTTCTATTTCTCTTTTTCCATTCACCTTTGTGATAAGCATCGCTAGCGATTAAAGGTAAAACGCTAGTAGCTTCTGCAAAAACCATTTGCTCTTTTGTTATATCTACTTTACCCCAAGAACTTGCTTCTTTTAGTGTAGAGCTACTACAAGCGCCATCTCTTGAATCAGCAACAGTAATTTGGACAGCATACTTATGCATCTCAACTTCTTTACCTAAAAGTTCAGCACAAATAACAGTGTCTTGAATAAAATTTTTTGGGACTCCACCTCCTATCATAAAAAGACCAGAACTTTTTGACTGTATTTTTATCTCAGTCAGTTCACGGAATTCCCTGACTGAGTCTATAGTCATGTGATTTTTAGGGTTTTTTTCTTGGTGAATTACTAAACCAAAACCAGCACTTGAATCTGTAAAAGCTGGACAAAATATAGGAACATTATTATCATAGGCTGTTTCAATTAAAGAATTTTTTTTTTTGGAATTTTTTTTTAGGTATTTTCCCATTTGATGGATAAATTCTCTAGAAGTATAACTTTTTGCTTCTAGAGCATCTGCAATCTCACATATTTTTTTATCACACTCTTGTAATTCTTCTTCATCAATATAGGTATCGTAGATTCTATCTATATAATTTTTTCTTAATTCAGTATCATTCTGAAATTGAGAACCTTGGTAATGTTTAAATCCTAAAGCTTCAAAAAAGTCCATATCTATTATCGAAGCCCCAGTTGCAACAATGGCATCTACCATATTATATTTAACTAAATCTTTATAAATATTCATACATCCAGCAGCGGATGTTGACCCAGCTAAAGTTAAGAAGATGGTACAATTTTTGTCTTTAATCATTTCATTAAATATATTTGCAGCATTTGCAGTCTCTCTTGAAACGAAAGACATTTTTTCCATTGAAGAAATTATCTTTCTAGAGTCAAAAGAGGTTATATCTATATGTTCAACTGGATTTTTTAAGAAGTCTTTTTTTCTATTATGACCTAGGCTTTTATTTTTTGACATTAAGCAACTAATACAGCTTTATTGTTCATGTCTTTTTCATACATTGTCATTATTGGATTATCTTCAACTTCGTAAATTTCGTTAGAATAAAAACCATTAAATTGAGTTCTAAAAGTTAAGCCATACGCACCAAGTTGTCCTAATTCTATATAATCATTTTCTTTAATATTATTTGGAAGTAAGAATGGACCTTTCATATAATCCATGCTGTCACAAGTTGGACCATAAAAATTAAAAGCAGTTAGTTTTTTAGAAATTGTTTTTTTATTTTTAATTAAACGAGCTGGGAAGACTATATTTGGAGTACCAGCATCAAATAGAGTGCCATAAGTACCATCATTAATATATAATTTTTGTTTTTTTCTTAAATTTACTCTTACAATCGTTGATCCACTTTCAGCAACTATTGCTCTTCCGGGTTCACAAATTATATCTGGAAGTTTTTCTAATTTTAGATTTTCTAAACTTTTTTTAATTTCTTCGAAATAATTGTCTAAAGATTGTGGAATTAGGTCTGGATAGACTGTAGGAAAACCACCACCTATATTTATATAATCAGGTAAAATTTTCGTTCTTTTTATTATATTTCCTATTTCAGTAACTCCTTTAGAATATGAAATTGGATGCATGCACTGAGAGCCAACATGAAAACTTAGTCCAATCTTTTTTGCGTATTGTTTTGTTAACCTTAATAATCCAGAAGCCTCAGCAGTTAGTGCTCCAAATTTCTTTGAGAGATCTATTTCAGCATGTTCATTTGATACTGCTACTCGCACAAATAACTCTAAATCTTTCGCATGATTTGTAGATTCTATAATTTTTATAAGTTCATCTTTTGTATCCAATGAAAATATCTTTATATTATGTTTAAAGTAAGCTTGTTTTATACTTTCTCTACTTTTAACAGTATGCATATATGAACATTTTGCATTTGGGTTTATTCTTTTGATATCTTCAATTTCTTTAATTGATGCTACATCATAGTTTTTAATTCCACTATGAACTATTGTTTTTAATACTTCAGGATGCGGGTTAGTTTTTACAGCATATAAAATTTTACCAGGAAATTTATTTTGAAAAGTTTTTGACGCAATATGTATCGATTTTTTTCTGATACAATAAACTGGTCTTTCTGGTTCAATTTGACGCACAAGCTCGTCAACAGTTTTAAATTTTTGCATTTTATATGCCCTCAAAAAAATTTAATAAAAAAAGTTTTTTATAATCTTTAAAAAACTTTATATTTGCGAAGAATTAAGCCTTTAGTTTATTAATGTAAAGTAAATAATACCTATTGAATTCAAAAAATTAATTACCATATTCAAATCATGGTTGAGCAAGTTTCTATTAAAAAATTAAGTGATTTTGACGATAAAACATTATTGATTGTAGATGATGATAACCCTTTTCGAGAAAGATTAGCTAGAGCTATGGAAAAAAAAGGCTTTATTGTAACTCAAGCTGAGGGTGTAAAAAAAGGCATAGCCTCTATCAAATCAAAAAAAACTGCATTTGCAGTCGTTGATTTAAGATTAAATGATGGAAATGGCCTAGAAGTTGTAAAAGAAATTCAAAATTCAAATGCAACAAGTAGAATTATTATGCTTACGGGTTATGGAAATATTCCAACAGCAGTTGCTGCAGTAAAACAGGGTGCAATAGATTATTTATCTAAGCCAGCTGACGCGGATGATGTCGAAAAAGCACTTCTTGCAGAAACAAACTCTAAAGCACAACCACCAGAAAACCCTATGTCTGCTGATAGAGTTAAATGGGAGCATATTCATAGAGTTTTTGAATTATGTAATAGAAATGTATCTGAAACTGCAAGACGTCTTAAAATGCACAGAAGAACATTACAGAGAATATTGTCTAAAAGATCTCCTAGATAAAATTTCTAAAATTAAGAATAGTTTTTGTTAAAATTGTTAATAGTGAAATTTTAAAAAGTTCAGCTAGTAAAAATGGTGCCGCACCCAATTCAAATATTGGTTTATCCCACCCAATTAAACTACCAAGCCATAACATTCCTAAAATATATATAATCGAAACACTTAGAGTGAGTTTTATAAAAATCATAAAAATATTAGTTTTTAGATTTAGGTATCCAGCCAAAAAAGTAGCAATTAAAAATCCTACTAAATATCCCATTGTAGGTCCCATAAAATATATTAAACCGACTCCTTTTTCAGGGGAGTTAGAAAAAACTGGTATCCCAATTATTCCTTCAAAAAGATAAAGTCCCACAATCCCTAATCCTATTTTGTAACCAAAAGATATTCCAAAAAAAAGAACAGCAAAAGTTTGCATAGTCATTGGGACTGGGTAAAAAGGAATTTTTAACTTTGCTGATATAGTTAGAACTATAGAACCTAAAAAAATTATAATTAAAGATTTATATAATTTTTGGCTGCTAATTGATTTTGTAATTTCCATAGAAACTAATGTACTATTTATTTTATATTATATCTAGTTTTTTATTAAACGAAGAAAAACATCTTCCAAATCACCGTCATCTGTAGACAAATCTATAATTTGTATACCTTTTTTATTAATTAA
>CACGJS010000025.1 GCA_902573385.1 uncultured Pelagibacteraceae bacterium
CACTAGATTATAAGAAAAAAAAATCCCAATTTGTTATAAATAATAATTTTACTAAATTGAAAATTAAAAAAAATATAAGTAGTATTTTAAAAGAAATTCTACAAAATGAATGAAGTTATTTTAGATACTGAAACAACTGGTCTGTCAGTTAAAGAGGGGCACAGAATAGTTGAAATAGGATGTATAGAAATTGAGAATTTAACTCCCAACTCAAAAAAATTCCATTGTTATCTCAATCCCGAAAGAAAAGTTTCAGAAAAAGCTTTAGAAGTTCATGGATATACTGATGAATTTTTATCAACCAAGAAAAAATTTAAGGATATTGTTGATGAATTTTTGTTATTCATTAAAGATAAAAGATTGGTAATCCATAATGCAGAGTTCGATCTTTCACATTTAAATAATGAGCTTGCTATTTTAGGTAAACAAAAAATTAAATCTGATAATGTTATTGATACGCTTTCTTTAGCAAGAGATAAATTTCCTGGTTCATCCACTAGCTTGGATGCTCTTTGTAAAAGATTCAGAATTGATAATTCAAAAAGAATTCAACATACTGCGCTCATTGATTGTGAGTTGTTATATAAAGTTTATATTAATTTGATAGATCAAAAAGAGCCTTCATTAGATTTTAAGAATACAGATAATGATAAAGGTAATTTAAATTTTATAAAAAATAGTAAATATTGTAAAAAAATTATTAAAGCAAATCCAAAAGAGCTTACTTTACATAAAGCTTATTTAAAAGATAGTTTAAAAAAAAATTTTTTTTAATTTTTTCTTTCATTATAGAGTTTGTTAAAATCAATTTTTTTTTCCAATTTAACTCCAGTAAAGCCAGAATCATTTAATAGATTAAGAAAAGCTTTCTCTAAACTTGGGTAAATTTTATTTTGTACATCACAAAGTATAATTTTTTCTAAATCCTCTTTTTCTTTAATTTCTTCATTAATTTTTACAATTGATGAATAGATTATTTCAAAGTGAGATTTTTTATCATTAGGATCTTTATCTTCAAATCTTAACGTTGTATTAACTTCAATTAATTTATTTTTTAAAGCTTTAGAATTAATATCAATATTTAGATGATATTTTGAAATATTATCTTTTACAAAAAGATAAGTTTGAGCATCAGGTGTTTCGCTTGACATATCTTTTATGAATTCAGTTAATATTTTAAATTTTTCTGTCATCATCTTCTTCTATATCTTCAAACTCTCCATTAATAAAATCTTGTTTTTCGGTTGATTTTTTTTTGTATTTTACTGATACTTTTTTTATTAGTAATTTTCTAGTTGGTGGAAATATTATTAATAATCCAATAATATCAGTTGCAAAACCAGGCAAGATTAAGAGTAAAGCCGCGAAGGCTAGTGCAGCCCCTGATATTATTTCATAAATAGGCATTTCATTTCTTACTAATTGCGTCATCCCGGACCTCAAAGTATTAAACCCTTCATATCTTGCATATATAATTCCCAAGAATGCAGTTAAAAAAATTAAAGAGATGGTATTAAATGCACCTATTTGAGACCCTACTTTAATAAATAAATAGATTTCTATGATAGGAATTCCAATTATTAATAACAATAATGTGTTCATTTGTCTTTAATGTAAATTGCTAGTTGAAATTAAGCAATATACTAAATATTATTTAATTATGAGCCAGAGTTTTGAATATATCGATATTATACTTTTAGCAATGATAGCTGGATTTATATTCTTGAGATTAAGAGGAATATTAGGGAAAAGAACTGGGTTTGAAGGAAAAATATCTAGAGAATTTAGAAAAGAGTTTCAAAAGAACATTTTAAAGAAAAAAGAAAACCCACAAAAATTTAATGAAGACGCTAAAAAGAATTTTTTAAAAGGTGCAAGAATTGCTTATGAAACAATAATTACTGATTTTAGTGATAGCGACAATAAATTAACAAAGAGCAAGCCTCTTCTGGGTAAAAAAGTTTATGATCAATTTAAATCAGCTTTAGCTGAAAGAGTATCCAAGGGTCATTTTGCTGAAATAACATTTATTGGAATTAATTCAGCATCAATAAAGGAACATAAAATAGTAGAAAATGATTTAGAAGTAACAGTTGATTTTGTTAGCGAACTAATAACTTGTATTAGGGATAAAAATAAAAAAATCATATCAGGTGATCCTGAAAAAATTAAAAAAGTTTATGATAGCTGGAAGTTTTCAAAAGATATAAGAACAACAAATCCTAATTGGTTGCTAATTGAAACTATAAGATAATTGATTAAAAAACTTTCAGACAAAGATAAAAAAGATTGGGAAAATTTTTTATCAAATAAAGAAAAGATTATAAATAAAGATTTTGTCTCTCAAACAAAAATAAGAAAAGAAAAAATAAAAAAAATAGACCTTCATGGTTATTCTCTTGAGGAAGCAAACAAATCTGTAGAAGAATTTATTAAAAAATGTTTTGATAATAACGTTACAAAAATTATTGTAATTACAGGTAAAGGCTTGAGATCTAAAAATATTTTAAACCCCTACCTTTCAAAAGATCTAAGTATTTTAAAATATTCTGTTCCAGAATTTATCAAGTCAAATAATTTTTTGATGAATATGATAATTGAAATTAAAGATGCTGAAATTAAAGATGGTGGTAGTGGAGCGTTTTACATATATCTTAAGAATAAATATAAAATTAAATAATGAAAATAATTTAAAAAAAATTAATAATTTTTTAATGAGCAAAAGTTGCAAAATAATCATAACTGAATTGTAAATAATTCATAAAGTTTTTTATCTTTTATTTAAAAAATTATTGATAGTGTAAATTATGAGAAAAATATTAAAAAATGTAAAAAAAAAATTAGCCTCTAAATATTTAAAAAATAATAATTCAAAAAATACTATAAAATTTAAGCCTAGAATTAAAGCCCGAATTAGAAGAAATAAACAAATTATTAATAAAAATATAGATAACTTTTTTGAATGGGTAAAAGGGGCGGAATTAGTTGAACTTAAATTTTGTAATATAAAAGAAGATCCAGTTCGTCCAGAATTAGATATTATATTTAGAAGAAGCTATGGAAGAAAAATATATGGAGTAAAATATAAAAAAGAAATATGTGCAGTTATGTGTTTTGGTTTTACTGAAGATATCCCAAAAACAGTTAAAGAATTAGATCTAATGACAAAAGATGCATATTTGAAAAGTGCTCAAAGAGATCAAAATATTGGAAAAATAGCAATAGCTTATACAATCTGGTCAAAAAAAAAAGGTGGAGGAAAAATGATTGTTAAAGAAGTTTTTAAGATGATTAAAAAGTCAAATCATCTTAATAGATTAATTACTCTTTCTCCATTAACAGAAATGGCAAGAAATTTTCACTTAAAGAATGGCGCAAAAGAACTTCAAATAAATGAGGAGACCCAAAATTTTGAATATAAGGTTTAAAGAATAAATTTTGATAAATCTGTATCTTTTACAAGTTCATCTAGATTTTTTTTAACATAATCAGCATTAATAATAATTTTTTCTCCAGCTCTGTCTGTAGCAGTAAAACTAATATCATCTAAAATTCTTTCAATAATGGTATGTAATCTTCGAGCTCCTATATTTTCTATAGTAGAGTTAACTTCTGAAGCCATATTAGCTATTATATCTATGCCATCATCAGAAAACTCTAAATCTATATTTTCAGTTTTTAAAAGTGCTACATATTGTTTAATTAAACTATAGTCTGGTTCTTTTAGAATTCTTTTAAAATCATCAGCAGTCAAAGCCTCAAGCTCAACTCTTATTGGTAGTCTTCCTTGCAACTCTGGTAATAAATCTGATGGCTTTGCTAGTTGAAATGCTCCAGAAGCTATAAATAATATATGATCAGTTTTAACTGGACCATATTTTGTACTTACAGTTGTTCCTTCTATTAAAGGCAATAAATCTCTTTGGACACCTTCTCTTGAAACATCCCCACCAGTACGATCAGATCTACCAGAAATTTTATCAATTTCATCTAAAAAAACTATTCCATTATTTTCTACAGTATTTTTTGCTGATTTAATTATTTTATCATCTTCAATTAATTTGTCAGACTCTTGATTAATTAAAATCTCATGAGATTCTTTTACTGTCATTTTCTTTTTTTTTTGTTTGGTTCCCATTGATTTTCCTAACATTTCACCAATATTAATCATTCCTATATTAGCGCCAGGCATTCCTGGAATTTCAAAAGAAGGAGATGAATTATTTTCATTTATAGATATTTCAATTTCATTATTATCTAAATCACCATTTCTTAACCTTTTTCTAAAACTTTCTTTAGTAGCAACAGTAGCCTTGCTTCCTACTAAAGCGTCCAGAACTTTTTCTTCAGCCATTTTTTGAGCTTTAGTTTTTACTTCTTTTCTTTTTTTTACTTTTTCCATTGCAATTGCAATTTCTAATAAATCTCTAATAATCTGTTCAACATCTCTTCCAACATAACCAACTTCAGTAAATCTAGTAGCTTCAACTTTTACAAAAGGAGCCTCAGCCAGTTTTGATAGTCTTCTTGATATTTCTGTCTTTCCAACTCCTGTTGGTCCAATCATTAAAATATTTTTAGGTAAAATTTCATCTTTCATCTCACCTTTTAAAGCTTGTCTTCTCCATCTATTTCTTAATGCAATAGCGACAGCTTTTTTAGCTTTATTTTGTCCTACAACATATCTATCTAACTCTGAAACAATTTCTCTCGGTGATAAAGAACTTGCCAATGAACTATTTTTTTCAGTTTCAGAGTTTTTTTCTTTTTTCACCAGTTGAGTAACGTTAGATTTTTCCATTAAATTTTTTCTATTTTAATATTATCGTTTGTGAATACACAAATTTCTGAAGCAACTTTAATAGCTTTTTTTGCAACTTCTTCAGCACTTAAATCAGAGTCCATTAAAACTTTAGCTGCAGCTAAAGCATAGTTACCACCAGAACCTATACCTATAGCTTTTCCCTCAGGTTCTAAAACATCTCCAGTACCTGATATAATGTAACTATTTTCTTTATCACCAATAGCCATTAATGCTTCTAATCTTCTTAAATACTTATCTGTTCTCCAATCTTTAGCTAATTCGACAGCAGCTCTTGGAAGGTTACCAGCATGTTTTTCAAGTTTTGCTTCAAGCCTTTCAAATAATGTTAATGCATCAGCGGTTGATCCTGCAAAACCAGCTACCACATTCCTTTTTTCTATTTTTCTAACTTTAGCAGCGGTACTTTTTATTACCGTATTGCCCATACTTACTTGGCCATCTCCAGCTACTACTACTTCATTGTTTTTTCTAATAAGCACTATTGTAGTCATGGAATATAGATGGATATTAATTTTTATTCTTCAAGTAGTTGATTACTAATATTGATATAGACGGATTATATATGTATACCTTTAAAATATATGGCTAGAAAAGGAAAAGTATCAAGAAAAACTAAAGAAACTAGTATTAGTGTTGAAGTAAACATTGATGGTAAGGGTCAATATAAAATTGATACCGGAATTGGTTTTTTAGACCATATGCTTGAACAACTATCAAAACATTCTTGTATTGATTTAAAAGTTAAAGCAAAAGGTGACACACATATAGATTTGCATCATACAACGGAAGATACAGGGATTGCTATCGGTGAAGCATTAAAAAAAGCTGCTAAAAAATTTGTTGGAATAAAACGGTATGCTCACACTATGATACCAATGGATGAAACTTTAACAAGAGTTGCTATTGATGTTTCAAATAGACCCTACTTAATATGGAAAGTAAAACTCAAAGTTGAAAAACTTGGAGAGATGGATACAGAATTATTTAAAGAATGGTTTCAAGCTTTTTCACAGTCAGCAGGTATAACATTGCATGTCGAAAATATTTATGGAGATAATAGTCATCACATTATAGAATCTTGCTATAAAGGCTTAGCGAGATCATTGAGAGCAGCCCTAGAGACAGACCCTAGAAACAAAAAAAGTATTCCGTCAACCAAAGGCTCTCTATAAATTTGATGAATGTCACGATAGTTGACTATAATTCTGGAAATATAAGTTCTGTAATAAACTCCTTTAAAGAGGTGGCTCAAAATAAAGTTAGTATAGAAGTTACTTCTGACTTAAAAAAAATTAAATCTAGTGATAAAGTTGTTTTACCAGGACAAGGATCTTTTAAAAGTTGTGTTGACGCATTAAAAAAAATTAATGGATTAGTTGAAACTTTAAATGAATTTGCCATTAATAATAAAAAACCTCTTCTAGGAATTTGTGTTGGTTTGCAAATGTTTGCTGACATTGGTTATGAAGAAACAGAAACCAAAGGCTTAGGCTGGATGTCAGGCAAAGTATCAAAAATAGATAATCAAAATGGAAAGTACAAACTTCCTCACATAGGTTGGAACCAAATAAATATTGTTAAAGATAGTGTGATCTTTAAAGATATAGAAAATAATTCTCATATGTATTTTGTGCACAGTTATGAATTAGTACCAGATGATAAAAATATAATATCAGCAACAACAGATTATTCATCAAATATTGTTTGTGCTGTTGAGAAAGAAAATATTTTTGGAACCCAATTTCACCCTGAAAAAAGTGATAAAATTGGTCTTAAAATAATTGATAATTTTATAAATTTATAAAATGAAAAAGCTTATAGGCATAATAATTACATTCTCATTTTTTTGTAATTCCTCTTTTTCTGATGGACATAAAACAAAATTTAAAGATATCAAAGGATTTAAGAAACAATTTATTTCTATGTCTGAAAAAAAAATAAACAGAATAAAAGAGGTTAAAAAGTCAGACGGGTTTCCTGTTTATGAAGGTAAAACTAGCCTTCAAGTTACAGTGAATAGAGAAGATGCAGGCTGTGGAAAAGGAAAAGCGCAAACAACACAAATTCAATGTGATGGCAAAGGCAACAGAAGTAGACAAGAAATTCATTTGGGTGAAATGAACTTAAAAAATAAAGAATATATTTATGAATATGCAGTTTACTTTGATGAAAATTATAAAAGTTTAGAGAAACGTGCAGTTGTTATCATTGGGCAAATGCACACAGACAATAAAGCCAAAGGCTGTCATAGCTGTTGCCATTTTTGGGCACAAGATACAAAGTATAAAGGAGAAAATTATTATAGCTGGGCAAGTAAAGCCGCTTACTCATCTGATCCAGTGATAATTGGAAAAATTGATGACTTAAAAGGAAAATGGACTCATCTTAAATTTCAGGTTTTGTGGAAACTGGATGAAACAGGTAGATTCAAAATATATAAAAACAATGAAGTGATTGCTGATCTAAAAAATATAAAAACTTTGGCAGAGACGTGTACAGGTGGATATATGAAAATGGGGATATATAGACATAGAACTATAGGTTATTGGAATTCTGATTGGGAAAGCTTGCAAGATCAAAGAGTTTACCTAGATAGTATAGTTTTGAGAAAACCAAAAAAAAATGAAAAATTTAAAAAAAATTAATGAAAATATTTCCAGCAATAGATATTAAAGATAAAAAGTGTGTAAGGTTAATTAAAGGGGACTTTGCTAATAAAACTGAATATAAAATTTCACCAATTGATCAAGCTGGTAAATATAAGGATCATGGTTTTAAAAATCTACATATTGTTGATTTAGATGGTGCTTTAACTGGAGAGACTGTTAACTTAGATATCATTCAACAAATAGTCAGTAAATTTGATATGAAAATAGAAATAGGAGGAGGTGTTAGAGACTTAGAAAGTATTCACAAATATACTGATACAGGTGTTGAAAAAGTTATTTTGGGAAGTGCTGCAATTAAAGATAAAAACTTTTTAAAAGAGGCATGTCAGAAATTTCATAACAAAATTGCCATAGCTTTAGACTCTAAAGATGGATATTTGTCAGTGTCTGGTTGGAAAGAAAAAACTAATCAATTAACTTTAGATTATTTGGAAGAAGTTAAAAATTTTGGCGCGAGCAGATTAATTTATACAGATATAAATCGAGATGGAATGAAGCAAAGTCCAAATTTAGAAGAAACTGTGAGAGTTGCAGATAAATCAAATTGTCCAGTGATAATATCTGGTGGAGTGTCTTCAATTGAAGATATCAAAAAAGCAAAAGAATTAAAGAATAATAATATCGAAGGTATAATAGTTGGAAAGGCAATTTATGATGGTGATATTAAATTAGAAGAATTAGCGAGAGAAATAGATGCTTAAAAATAGAATTATACCTTGTTTAGATGTCAAAAATGGGCGTGTAGTTAAGGGCATTAACTTTGTTGATCTAAAAGATGCTGGTGATCCGGTTGAACATGCTAGAATTTATTCTGATGGTGGAGCAGATGAAATTTGTTTTTTAGACATTACAGCATCAAATGAAAATAGAGATACCATTTATGAGGTAGTTGAGAAAACATCTAAGAAATGTTTTGTTCCTTTAACAGTTGGAGGTGGCGTTAGAGGAGTTGAAGATGTATATAAATTATTAAATTGTGGTGCAGATAAAGTCTCAATCAATACTGCAGCAGTTCAAAATAAAGAAGTTGTTTTAACTAGTTCTAAAAAATTTGGATCTCAGTGTATTGTTGTTGCAATAGATGCTAAAAAAAATCTTGATAAATGGGAAATATTTACTCATGGTGGAAGAAAAAATACTGGTATTGATGCAATAGAATTTGCAAAAAAAATGGAAGATAGTGGAGCAGGTGAGCTCCTTGTGACTTCTATGGATAGAGATGGAACCCAAGTAGGATATGACATAGAATTGATGTTAAAGATATCGTCAAAAGTTAATATTCCAATTATTGCATCAGGTGGGGTCGGGAATTTAGATCACTTAGTAGATGGAATCAAATTAGGGAATGCTAGCGCAGTTTTAGCCGCATCTATATTTCATTATGGAAAACATTCTGTAAAAGAAGCTAAGGAATATTTGGATTCAAAGGGAATACCTGTTAGAATTTAAAAATGTTGGCCACATTAGAAAGTTTAATCAAACTTGCAAGAGAAAGAAAAGCTACTCCTATAGAAGGATCTTATACTAATAAGCTTCTTAAAGATAAGTCATTAAATAAAGCAAAAGTTTTAGAGGAAATAAATGAATTGATTGAAGCAGTAGAAAAAAATACAAATAAAATTCATGAGACTGCAGATGTTTTTTATCATTTACTGATATATCTAGAAGCTAATGAAATAAAAATTGAAGAAGTAATGCTAGAATTAGAAAAAAGAAAAAATGAGTTACGACGATAATAATATTTTTGCAAAAATTTTACGAGGTGAGATTCCTTGCAATAAAATTTATGAAGATAAATATGTTTTATCTTTTCATGATATTAACCCGCAAAAAAAAATTCATGCTCTAATAATTCCAAAAGGAAAATATGTAGATCTAGATGACTTCAGCTTAAATGCACCCTCTGAAGAGATAGTTGGATTAATAAAAGGCATTAATACAGTTACTAAAAAACTTGGTATTTCAACAGAAGTAGGAAAAGGTTATAGAGCTTTGGCAAACGTAAGTGATCATGGTGGTCAAGAAGTTCCCCACTTACATTTTCATTTATTTGGAGGTGAAAAAGTTGGAAAAATGGTGAGTGAATAAAGATATTTTAAGAAAGTATTTAGAAATTAGATCTATAAAAGATTTAAAGGAGTCTAAATATCCAGATAAAAAATATACTTTAAATTTGATTGAAAATAAAGATTTTCAGTTAAATAAGTTTTTATATAAACAAATTGGAAAGAAATATAATTGGATTGATCGTCTAGAATGGACTGATCAAAAATGGATAGATTATGTATCAAATAAAGGTCTTTTAACTTTTATTTTACAAAACCAAGAAGATGTAGTTGGTTACTTCGAATTATTAATTCATTACAATAAAAAAGAGATTGAAATTGCTTATTTAGGAATTTTGGAGGAGTATTTTGGAAAAAAACTAGGTGGATATTTGTTAACGGAAGCCATAAAAAAATCATTTTCTAGAGGTATAAATAGAATTTGGCTCCACACTTGTTCCTTAGATCATGAAAATGCATTGAACAATTATTTATCGCGAGGAATGAAGGTTTTTAAAGAAGAAACTTTAAAAATATAAAGATGTTATTCCATTTTAGGAAGTTTAAAAATATTTTTATCAAGATTTTGATTTAGTTTAATATTTGAAATAAATGTAATGACTAAATTTTGATAAATATCTTCAGTTTGCCAACCAATTAAATTTAAACTTTTTTTATCAAAAAAAAGATTAATTTCATATTTTTTATCGATTATTTTATAATTTATATATTTTTTATTTATTGTTCTACTTTCAAGATTTTTAATTTGGTTAATTAAATATTTTTTATTTAAAATTAATGCCAAAGGTGTATTTTCAAGTGGGTAAAGATAATACTGATTTTTATTTTTATTTTTAATAACTAAAGATTTTCCATTAGAAACAATTATTTTTTCATTTAAATCAAGGTAGGAACAAAATATTTTTTTTGGATACTTGATGACGCAACTACCTTTCTCACTTTTATCATTAATTGTTTGTTTAAAGTTAAATGTTAAATTATTTATTTTTTCTAAATTTAAAATAATTTTTTCTTTTATTGTTGCATCACTTGATTCTATAAAAAAAATATAAAAAAAAAAAATAATTATAATTTTTTTCATTATTAAAGAACTTCTCTTTTTCCCACATGATTTGCTTTACTAACAATTCCTTCTTCTTCCATCATATCAATTATTCTTGCGGCTCTATTATATCCTATTTGTAATTTTCTTTGTAGAAATGAGGTTGAAGCTTTTCCTTCAGATTTAATAATTTCAATAGCAGTTTTATATAGTTCATCTTTATTTTCACTATTTGGTGAATTATCTTCAATTTCTTTATGATCTACAAAATTTAATATTTCATCCACATAATCGGGCTCAGCTTGAGACCTTAAATAATTATTAATTTTTTCAATTTCATTTTCAGAAACAAATGGTGCATGTATCCTCACAATTTTGTTAGCTGAAGACATATATAACATGTCACCTTTACCAAGTAATTGCTCAGCACCTTGTTCCCCAAGTATAGTTCTACTGTCAATTTTTGAAGTAACTTGGAAGGATATTCTTGTAGGAAAATTTGCTTTTATAGTTCCAGTGATCACATCAACACTAGGTCTTTGAGTGGCCATGATAATATGAATACCAGCAGCTCTTGCCATTTGTGATAGTTTTTGAATATAATTTTCAATTTCTTTTCCAGCAACTAGCATTAAATCGGACATTTCATCAACAATAACAACAATGTAAGGCATGGTAAGTTTATGTTTGATATTATAATTATCTATATTTTTTACCCCCTCTTTAGTCATTAGGCGATATCTACTTTCCATTTCTTTTACAACCCAACCTAAAACTGATGCAGCTTTTTTAGCTTCAGTTATAACGGGGCACAATAAATGAGGTATGCCTTCATATGTAGATAGTTCTAACATTTTTGGATCTATTAAAATAAATTTACACTTTTCTGGAGAGTGTCTGTAAAGAAGAGAAAGAATAATTGTGTTTATACATACAGATTTACCTGAACCAGTTGTTCCGGCAATTAGCAAGTGAGGCATAGATGCTAGGTCACCAATTATAGGTATGCCAGAAATATTTTTACCTAAGGTAATCGGAAGTCTAATATCTTTTTTTGGAAAATCATCGTATGAGATTAATTCACTTAAATAAACATTTTCTCTAAAAGAATTAGGTAGTTCAATGCCAATAGTATTTCGTCCAGGTATAGTTGAAATTCTTGCTGACTCAGAACTTGTATTACGTGCAATATCTTCAGATAAATTAATTATTTTTGATACTTTTATTCCAGCTGCTGGTTCAAATTCATTTAGTGTAACAACGGGACCATGGCTAACTTTTTTAATTTTTCCTTCAACACCAAAATCTAAAAGAATTTTTTCTAGAAAATCTGTATTAATATAATCTTCATTTTTTAATTTTGCTCTTTCTTTTTTGGAAGGAGATTTTAGCAAATCAATAGAAGGTAGTTTAAATTTTATTTTATTATAATTTCCTTTTTTTTTATCTCTTATAAACGGTAAATCTTCTTGT
>CACGJS010000026.1 GCA_902573385.1 uncultured Pelagibacteraceae bacterium
GGAGAAATATTATCTCCACCAGGAGTAATAAGAATATCTTTTTTTCTATCTGTTATTTTTAAAAAATTATTCTTAAATTCACCAATATCTCCAGTGTATAGCCAACCATCTTTTAAAACTTTTTTTGTTTCTGTATCATTATTCCAATAGCCCAACATTACATTTTCACCCTTAACAAGGATTTCGCCATCATCTGCAATTTTAACTGTATTTCCCTTAAACGGAGGGCCAACAGTTTCAACTCTTAAATCATTTATAGGGTTACAGCTTACAACAGGAGATGTTTCAGTCAAACCATAGCCTTGAAGTGTAGGCAATCCTATTGCATTTAAAAATAAACCAACTTCTTTATCTAAAGCTCCTCCTCCAGATACAAATGCTTTTAAATTTCCACCAAACTGGCCCTTAATCTTTTTTCTTACTAAATTTTCACACATTAAATCTAATAAATTTTCTATGAAAGAAAACTTAATTTTAAGAAGTCTTTTTTTTCCGAGATCAATAGTTTTATTAATCAATATTTTTTTTATTCCTTTTGTTTTATTAAAAGTTGCATTAATTTTTTGATATAAATTTTGATAAAATCTAGGTACTGCCGTCATAATTTCTGGACTACATTCATTCATATTTTTTATTAGCTTATCTATACTCTCTGCATAAAATACTTTTGCCCCAACTGCAATCTGTACAAACTGTACTGTGTGCTCATATGAATGAGATAAAGGTAACCAAGTTAAAAAATTAGGTTGATTTGAAATTATTGTTTTAAGTAAATTACATGATCCTTCACAATTACTAAGTATTCCTCCATGGCTTAGCATTACTCCTTTAGGATTTCCTTGTGTACCAGAAGTATAGATTATACAAGCCATATCTTTTCTATTAATTTCTAAATTATAAAAATCCTTAATCTCAAAATCTTGATTATTAAAAATTTCGTTTATATCTAAAATAAATCCATCATTAAAATTTTTAATTGCATCAAAAATTATAATTTTTTTTATAAATGTTTTTTTTTGAAATTAAATTTTTAATTTTTTCATATTGAGCTTCATTTGATATAAATATTATAGAAGGTGAACAATCATCGATTATAAACTCATAGTCTTTTTCTGTATAAGTTGTATATGCAGGAACTGTTATTCCTTTTGACAACATAATAGATAGATCTGTTATCATCCACTCAGGTCTATTTTCAGAAATTAATAAACACCTGTCTCCTTTATTTATAAATTTTGAAATTTCATTTGATAATTTAAGAATACTTAAATAAGCATCCTCCCAAGAATATTTTTTTATAGGATTTTTTAAAAACTCTAAAAAAATTTTATCTTTATTTTGTTTTTTATACTGTTGATAGAATAATTCTAATAAATTATTTATTTTATCTATTTTCATAAATATTTGGTGGGCGAAGAGAGAATCGAACTCTCACTTCTTGCGAAACACGATTTTGAGTCGTGCGCGTCTACCAGTTCCGCCATTCGCCCTTTAAATTTCATTAATTATTAATATAAAATTAAATAGTATAAGAACTTAAATTGTATTAAAACCAAAAAATGTTTAATGAACTATATGAAAGAACCTTAAAACTAGCAGCTCACAAAAGTTCTAAATTTTTTTTAGCAATAATTTCTTTTGTAGAAAGTTCTTTTTTTCCAATTCCTCCAGATATTATGATCATACCAATGGTTATTGCAAAAAAAATCGATTATTTAAAAATATTCCTAATAGCTACAATTTCTTCTACAGTTGGTGGATTACTAGGGTATTTTATTGGATCAACATTTATAGATTTGGCAATGAATGTAATTCAATTTTATGGTTATGAAGAAAAAGTAATAGGTTTAAAAAATGATTTAAGTTCGGGGAGTGGCTTTTATGTTTTTTTAGCAACTTTATTTCTTGCTGGTTTTACGCCCTTACCATTTAAAGTTTTTACAATAACAAGTGGAATAATTGGTTTTAATATTATCATATTTTTTTTTATTTGCTTAATATCTCGTGGATTAAGATTTTTTGCTGTATCCTACTTATCATATAAATTTGGAGATGCCTTTAGCATTTTTATGAAAAATAGCGGTGCTAAATGGTTTGTTATTATTGGCCTTATAATTGTTGCAATAGCTACTACTATATATTTTATTATCTTCTAAAATGAGTCATATAAAAAATAAAACTATATTTAATCTAATTTTATTATTTAGTATTTTTGCATTGTTATCAGCTTACTTGATTCAATACGTTTTAGGTCATAAACCTTGCAACTTATGTTTAATAGAAAGGATACCCTATTTTTTAACAATCATTATAATCACTTTAAGTTTCATATTTAAAAAATATGAAAAAATTTATCTAATTTCTCTAGCTTTAATATTTACCGCAGCAAGCTTAATATCTTTTTATCATTTTGGAATTGAACAGGGTTTTATCAAAGAGTCATTAGTTTGTGATTTAAATAAACAAATTAATATTTTAACTGCAGAAGATCTATTAGAAGAATTGAAAAAAGAAACTATAAGTTGTAAAGAGGTTACCTTTAGAATTTTAGGACTTTCTCTTGCTACAATAAATACCATTATTTCAATTTTATTATCCTTTATATTGATTAATAAAATCTTAAATTATGAAAAAAACAAATAAAGATAAACTTAAGGAGTTTATAAGGGTAGACCATGCTGGGGAGCGAGGTGCTATCAAAATATATGAAGGACAATTGCTTGCATTAAATACTATTATTAACAATGATCAATTAAAAGAAATAATTAAAAAAATGAAAGAACATGAAAAAGAACACTGTAATTATTTTGAAAATGAAATTAAAAAAAGAAATATTAAACCTACAAAATTTATGCCTTTATGGGACTTACTTGGTGTAGGACTTGGCTTTGGATCAACAATATTAGGTAAAAAAGCTGCTATGCTTTGTACTGCTTCTGTAGAAGAGGTTATTCAAGAACATTATACAAATCAAATTAATCAATTGGAATCTGATGAGAAAAAATTAAAAGAAAAAATTATAAAATTTAGAGATGATGAATTAATGCATAAAAATATTGCTTATGAAGAAGGTGCTACAAAAAAAGGGGTTTACTCTATTCTTGATAAAATCATCAAAACTGGATCAAAGATTGCTATAAATATATCTGAAAAAATTTAATTAAGCTTCAAGTTCAACATCCCAGTACAAATAGTCTATCCAACTTTTATGAAGAAAGTTAGGAGGAAAATTTTTACCGTTTTTATGTAAATCTTCTGTTGAAGGTTGGAATGGCTTTTGATTAAGTGTCATTTCCGAATTAATAAGTAATCTTCCACCTTTTTTAACATTACAACTTGAACAAGCAGTAACAACATTATCCCAATTAGTTTTTCCTCCTTTTGATCTTGGAAGTAAATGGTCGAATGTAAGTTCATTACCACTCCCACAATACTGACAAGCAAACTTATCTCTTAAAAAAACATTAAATCTTGTAAAATTTGGATTAGATTGAGGTTTAATAAAGCTTTTTAAGGCAATTACACTTGGTAGTTTCATATTAAATGATGGGCTTCTAACTATCCTGTCATAGTTACTTATTATTGTAACTCTATCCAAAAAAACAGATTTAACTGAGTCTTGCCAACTCCATAATGATAGTGGGTAATAACTTAAAGGTCGATAGTCTGCATTCAGAACTAAAGCAGGACATTTTTCTAAAGATATATTTTGTTCAACAAGATTTATCATTTAATAAGTTTAACTGAATTAAATTATTTTATCAATGAATAGAAGACCTCTTTTTGTTTAAAATTTATTAAATTTTAAAATTATTTTTTATATAATTTAAACTTATACTGGAAGCTTCTACTGGAATTTGATGTTCACAATTTTTTATTATATTTGCTTCTACTTCAATCTGATTTCTGATTAAAAAATCTTTAGCTTCTAATAAAAAAGTTGGTGAAACAACTGTATCTAAATCTCCATGTATTAAAAGCATTTTTGTAGAAGAGATTTTTCTTTTTTGAAGATCATTTTGGTCTATTATTTTTCCAGAAAAACCAACTATACAATTGTAATTTTCGTTACTTATTAGTCCTAAATTTATTGAAATCATACATCCCTGACTAAACCCTGATAAACATATTTGTGAATTTTTAAGGTTATATTTAATTTTTACTTCATTAATAAACGTGAGAATTTTTTCTTCAGCTTTTTTAGATTGTTCTAAAATATATTTAGGTTCATCTCTAGTCAAGTCAAACCATTGAAACCCATTTGGATTTATTGGGCAAGTCTCAGGACCATTTGGACACAAAAAAATAGTATTAGGTAAAAATCTTTTCCAATTTAGAGTTAGCATGCTAATATCTTTTCCATCTCCACCATAACCATGTAATAAAATTACAGCATTATTAATTAAATCATTATTTTCTGGTTTTATAATTGTTGTTGTAAGGCTAAATGTCATAAATAATTTTATTTTTAAAATAAAATACAGTATTTTTTTGAAAATTAATTATAAAAACTTAGCCATTCTATAAATTTTTGATCATTAAAATCAATAGAACCAATAATACGGGCAAATTCTTTACCCTCTTTATTAAATATGATTGTTGTAGGAATTCCTCGTAAAGAAAATTTTTTTGGTAAATTTATTTTAGGATCAAAATAAATATTTAAATTTTTAATCTTTAATTCTTTAAAAAAGTTTACTGATTTTGATAAATCTTCTTGACCAATATTTATTGGAAAAATTTTTAAATTACTGAGTTTTCTATTTGATTGTAATAAATCTAGTGATGGCATTTCTTCTATACATGGTGCACACCAGGTTGCCCAAAAGTTTAAAATTAATAATTTCCCATTATAATCATCTAAATCAATATTTTTCATTTCCAGATCTTTAAAAACTATTTCTTTATAGGTTTTTGGTATTTTATTAATTACTATATTCTCAATATCTGGTTTTTCTATTGAGTAACAATAAGTAGTTGTTATTAAATAAATAAATATTATTAAAAATTTCATGCAGAATGAGTATAATTAAATATCATGTCAAAAAATAAAAACAATAAATCTATATGGCACACAAGAGTAAAGAAAGAAGTTTCTAGCTTATTCCAAAAAGTTGGCAGCTCAATAGATATAGATAAAAAACTTTATAAAGAAGATATAAAAGGATCAATTGTACATGTAGAGATGCTATTCAGACAAAAAATCATATCGTTTAAAATAAAAAATAAAATTATTTACGGCTTAAATAAAATTGAAAAAGAAATTTTTAAAAATAATTTTATATACGATAAAAAATACGAAGACATACATATGAATATTGAAAAAAGATTATTTGAAATAATAGGTGAAGAGGCGGGTTATGTTCATACTGCTAGATCTAGAAATGATCAAATTATTACAGATTTTAAAATGTGGATTACTTCTGCTACTAAAGAGATTAATAAAAGTTTAAATGATCTTATAAAAACAATTATTAAAATTTCCGAAAAAAATATCCAAACAATTATGCCAGGATTTACACATTTAAAAAATGCACAAGCAATTTCTTTCGCACATTATTTAATGGCCTATATAGAAATGTTTAATAGAGATAAAAAAAGATTTTCTAACAACTTAGAAAATTTGTCAGAGAATCCACTTGGGGTCGCAGCATTAACAGGTACATCTTTTAATATTGATAGAAATTTTACTACTAAAAAATTAGGATTTAAAAAACCTACAAATAATTCGATAGATACAGTTGCTGATAGAGATTTTGTTTTAGATTTTTTATACAGTGTCTCTGTTTGCTCTATGCATATTTCAAGAATATCTGAAGAACTTATCATTTGGAACTCTGACGGATTTAATCTTATTAACCTTTCTGATAAGATTGTTACTGGATCTTCAATAATGCCTCAAAAAAAAAACCCTGATTTATTAGAATTTTTAAGAGGAAAAACAAGTTCAAGTTATGGAAATTTATTTTCAATGTTAACGATACTAAAAGGACTTCCAATTTCTTATTTTAAAGATCTGCAGGATGATAAGGAAATTGTATTTAAATCAAACGAAACTCTTATTAACTGTATAGCAATTCTAAATGAAGTTTTAAAGAATATTTCCCCCAATAAGCAAAAAATGTTAGAGCTTGCGAATTCAGGATATATTACTGCTACAGACTTAGCAGACTATCTTGTTAAAAATCATTCTATGCCTTTTAGAAAAGCTTATAAAATAACATCCTCTGTTGTTAATTATGCTGAAAAAAATAAGAAAAAATTAAATGAATTAAATATTGATGAATTAAAAAAAATAGAACCAAAACTTACAGTTGAAGTACTAAAGGTTTTTGACTTAAAAAACTCAGTAAATTCGAAAAAATCATATGGAGGAACATCTTTTGATAACATTAAAAAAATGATAATGAAATATAAAAAAAATTAAAATGATTAAAAAAATAATATTAATTTCTATATTTTGCTGTCTCCTATTTTCTTGTGGAAAAAAATCAGACCCAGTATACAAAGCTAAAAAATATAATATCCTTATAAATAAGGTTTAATGAAATATATAAATAAAAACTTTTTGATAGAAAAAGTTAAAGTTCTCAATCTTGCAAAAAGATTCAATACTCCAATTTATTGTTATTCTTATAAACAATTAAAAAACAATATAAGAGATTTTAAAAAAAATTTTAAATCATTTTCCCCTTTAATATGCTTTGCAATTAAAGCTAATACTAATGTAAATCTTATAAGAGAAATAAGAAAATTAGGATTGGGTGCTGATGTGGTATCTATAGGAGAAATGATGAAAGCTCTAAAAGCAGGCATAAATCCTAAAAAAATTGTTTTTTCTGGTGTTGGCAAAACCTATTCTGAAATAAGCTATGCGATAGATAAAAAAATATTACTAATAAATGCAGAGTCCAAAAGTGAAATAATTGAAATTGAAAAAATTGCAAAATCAAAAAAAAAAATTATAGATATAGGAATTCGATTAAACCCCAATACAGACGCTAAAACATTAAGTCAAATTTCTACTGGAAAAAAAGAAAATAAATTTGGAGTTAATGAAAAAACTTTTTTAGAACTAATTAAATATTCTAAAAATTCAAAAAATATAAAACTCAAATGTTTAAGTGTTCACATTGGTAGTCAAATTATAGATCACAAGCCTTATGAAAAAATGTTAAAGGTACTAGATAAATTTATTAAAAAAGCAAATTATAAATTTGAATTTATAGATCTAGGTGGTGGTATGGGAATATCATATAACTATAATAATAAAAAACTTAACTATAAAAAATATAATATTGCTATCAAAAAGTTTTTAAAAAAATATAAATCTAAAATCATATTTGAACCTGGTAGATCAATTGTAGGGAATATAGGTTTTTTAATTTCAAAAATTATTTATATAAAAGAAAGCGATAAAAAGAATTTTATTATATTAGATGTAGCGATGAATGATTTAATCAGACCAGCTTTATATGGCGCTAAACATCGTATACTACCTGCTCAAAAAATAGGCAAAATTTCAAAAAAAACCTATGAATTTGTTGGGCCAATTTGTGAAAGTACTGATCGGTTTGCAACTGTAAAAAAATTTCAAAAATTAAAAGAAAAGGATTTAATTTTAATATGTGATGTTGGAGCCTATGGAATGTCATTAAGCTCAAATTATAATTCTAGACCAAAACCAATTGAATTATTAATTAAAGGGTCTAAGATTAACATTATTAAAAAAAGACAAAAGCTTATAGATTTAATCTAGCTTTTGACGCAAATGATAAGAAATTTTTTATTCTCGTTTTTTTTCTTTTTAGGAATCACTGTAATTTCTATTATATTTATTCCTTCTTTTTTTTTTCCACAGAAAATTGTTTTATTTGGAGGAAAAATTATGGGGTATTGGGCTTCATTTTGTTTACGTTTTTTTTTATCAACAAAAATTATTATTAAAGGTAAGGAAAATATTATTACTGATAATAAGTTCTTTATTGCCTCGTCACATCAATCAATGTTTGAAACATTTTTTTTGCAAACAATTTTTAATTCACCTGTATTTATTTTAAAAAAAGAATTACTGATTATTCCCATATTTGGATGGTATTTAAAAAAAATTGGATCTATATCTATTAAACGAAATAAAACAACTAAGGATAATCTAGGGTTTTTTGAAGAAATATTAAAACTAACTACTAGTTCAGATCGCCCTTTAATAATTTTTCCTCAAGGAACTAGAGTATTACCAAATGAAAGACCTCAATTTAAAAAAGGTGCTAGTAGAATATATGATGAATTAAAAATTAAGTGTCAACCAATTGCTATAAATTCAGGCTATATTTGGCCAAAAAAAGGAATTAAAAAAAAAAATTTAAATTTAACTATTTCAATTTTAAAACCTATTGAAGCTGGACTTGATAAAAATATTTTTTTAAAAAAGCTAGAAGATAATATTTATTCTGAACTTGATAAGTTAAACTAACCCTTCATTGGCATAACAACAAAAATACTATCAAAGTCTGACGGATCCTTTATAAGTGCTGGAGAACTAGTATCATTAAAAAATATTTCTATTTTATCTCCATCTAGTTGAGATGCTACATCAATTAAATATCTGGAATTAAAACTTATATCCAAATCATGGTCAAATTTAACACTTAGACTTTCTTTGCCATCTCCACTATTAGCATTATTTACAGATAAATTTAACATATCTTTTGTTAAGTTGAATTTTACTCCATCCTTTTTATCTAATGATACTGAAGCAACTCTATCTACAGAATCTAAAAATAATTTTAATTCTATCTCTAATTTTTTTTGATTATTTTTGGGTATTACTTGAATATAGTTTGGAAATTTTCCATCTATTAGCTTTGAAATCAAAATACTATTATTCAGCTCAAATTTAATTTTTGATTTAATATTAGAAATTTTTACATCACCCTCATAATCCTCAAGAAGCGAGCACAATTGAAATATAGTTTTTTTAGGTAAAATAACTGGCTCAAATTCAACTTTTTCATTTAATTTTATTTTGGAAACAGACATTCTATGACTATCTGTTGATGCTGCTGTTAAAAAAATTTTATCTTCAATCTGTGTTTGATGCAAAAAAATTCCACTTAAATAATGCCTAGTTTCATCATTTGAAACAGAAAATTTACATTTGTTTAGTAATTTTAATAATTTTTTTGATTTAATTAAAAACTCATTTTTATTAAAGTTTTCATCTGTTAGAGGAAATTCTGAAGAATTTATACAATTAAGGTGAAAAATAGATTTCTCAGACTCAAGTTGTATCTTGTTTTCATTATCCATGGATAAATTTATTTTTTTTCCAGAAGAAAACTTCCTTATAATATCATACATTATTGATGATGTAGTTGTTGTTTTACCTTCTTCAATAATTTCAACATCATTAATCTGATGAATGAAAATTAAATCTAAATCTGTAGCAGTTAATGTTAGTTTTGAATCACTAACATCTAATAAAACATTCGATAAAATAGGTAAAGTACTTCTTTTTTCTATTACTCCCTGGCAATAATTTAATGATTTTTGTAAATCTTGTTGATTAACGTTAAATTTCATTTTCTTTGTTATATAAAATTTTATTTTTTAAATTATCAATATTATTACTTAATTCATTATCTTCCTTTTTAAGTTTTTCAATAGTTTTTACAGAGTGTATCACTGTTGTATGATCTCTATTTGAAAATTCTCTTCCAATTTCTGGCAAAGATTTTGATGTAAGAATTTTTGTTAAGTATATTGCAGTTTGTCTAGGTCTAACTAAATACCTAGATCTTCTAGAAGATAACATTTCATTTTTACTTATTTTAAAAAATTTACACACTATAGATTGAATTAAATCAATAGTTACTTTATTTTCTGATAAATTTAATAGATCTTTTAAAATTACTTTTGTTTCAGATATGTTGGGAGTTTTATTATAGATTCTTGAAAATGAAACAATCCTGTTAAGAGCTCCAATTAACTCTCTAATAC
This sequence comes from uncultured Pelagibacteraceae bacterium, assembly GCA_902573385.1. Taxonomy (GTDB): domain Bacteria; phylum Pseudomonadota; class Alphaproteobacteria; order Pelagibacterales; family Pelagibacteraceae; genus Pelagibacter. Next base: position 10,000 of record CACGJS010000026.1, read on the forward strand.
TTGTTTTTACCTCTAAGCTTATAAATTTTTGAATTTCATCAGTTATATTAATTTGATTAGAATAATAAATATTTAATTCTTCTGTTTTTTTTTTTACTATTTGATATCTAAGATCATAGTCTGGACTTTGAATATCTACAACTAATCCTCCAGAAAACCTTGATTTTATTCTTTCCTGAATTCTCGATAATTTGTTTGGCGCCCTATCGGCTGATACTATTATTTGAGATCCTTTATCTAGCAATGCATTAAAAGTGTGAAAGAATTCTTCCTGCATTGCTTCTTTACCATTCATAAATTGGATATCATCGATCAATAAAACGTCTGAATTTCTAAAATATTCTTTAAATTTTACCATATCATTTGATTTAATAGATTTAACAAATTGATACATAAATCTTTCAGCTGAAATAAACATTATTTTATTGTTTTCTTTTAGACTTAATCCAATTGAATTTAATAAATGTGTTTTGCCCATTCCTACCCCTCCATAAATATATAATGGGTTATAATGAGAAATACTTTCTGAAATTTTCTTAGACGCTTCAAATGCTAATTTATTACTAGAACCAATTATAAAGTTGTCAAATTTTTTATTTGGGTCAATTCTATTATACTGAAGGTAAGTATCTTTTATAAAAGAAATATTTTCATCACTCTTATAAGATTTATTTTTTCCAAAGGATGATTCGCTAATTTGCGTTTTTTTTTCTTTATTTTCAATTATTTTAAATTCAATTCTTGTAATATTTTTTTTATGTGATTTTATAATTTTAAGTATTTGATCTAAATATCTTGAGGCAATCCAGTCTCTAATAAACCTTGTAGATACCGATAATAATACATAATTTTTTAATTCTTCTACAAAATTAATTTTCCTCAACCAACTTTCATAAATATCATTTCCCAGAGTATTTCTCATTTCTTTCTGAATAATTTTCCAATCTAAGCTGTTTGAAGAAAAATTTTCAGTATTTTTAGATAAAAT
>CACGJS010000027.1 GCA_902573385.1 uncultured Pelagibacteraceae bacterium
CTGATTTTATTTATATGTTATATGAGTAAATTGTATCCCATTCTAGCAGCAACAAAGATAACTAACCCTGCAGTCACTAAAGCTAATATACGTGCTGGAAATATTTTTAAATTTAAATAATTTCCTATTTGTCCGCCAATAAAAACTATTAAAAAAAGAAACCAATAATTAAGAATTTCACTTAAAACTATGTTTTTTGTTAATTGACCACTAATTCCAGAAATAGAATTTATTAATATAAATATTGATGCTGTAGTAGCAATATGTTTTGGTTTGCCTGCTTTTATTAAAAACAGTATTGGACTTAAAAAGATACCACCACCAATTCCTACTATGCCTGAAATAAAACCTAAAATTCCACCTATTACAATAGAAATGATTTTAGGTATTTTTCTCAAAATCTTGTTTCTATCGTCATAAGATTTAAATTTAAAAAGTAATAAAAATCCTGCAAAAATTAAAACTACAAAAAGTAAAATTTCAAAAAATTTTTTTTCTATTTGAAGCGATCCTCCAAAAAAAGCTAATGGAATTGAACCTATTAAATAAGGAAACAACAAATTTGTATTAAGATTACCAGCCTTTATATAATTAAAACAATTTCCAGAAACAACTATTATATTGCAACATAGAGCAATTACAGGAAAAATATAATATGGAATATTCCATATTAGCAAAAGAGCTAAATAAGTTGATCCACCACCAAATCCTACACTTGAGTATAAAATTGCTGTTACAAAAAATAAAAATGATAATATAATCATTATAATTAATTTAAATTCATGATTGTAAATATAGCACTTTTAACAGTTACAGATACGAGAACTTTAGAGAATGATAAATCTGGCAATATTTTAGCAAATAAGATTCAAGAAGCAAATCATAAATTAACAGATAGAAAAATCTGTAAAGACAACAAAGAAGATATTGTTGTAATTTTAAAAGATTGGATAAATCAAAAAAATATTGATGTTATTATAACAACAGGTGGAACCGGATTAACTGGGAGAGATATCACACCTGAAGCAGTAAATGAAATTGCCGATAAACATATTCCAGGCTTTGGTGAGGTGTTTAGAACAATTAGTCTTAAAACAGTAGGAACGTCAGCAATACAATCTAGAGCATGTGCTGTTCTAGCCAATGGAAAATATATTTTTGTTCTTCCTGGTTCATCTGGAGGTGTGTCAGATGCATGGGATGGAATTTTAAAATATCAATTAGATATAAATCATAAACCATGTAATTTTGTAGAATTATTTCCACGTTTAAAAGAGAAATAAAACTAGTTTTTTTGCCTGGTAGCTATGTAAACACCAAGCGTAGCAATACCAAATCCAAATATGTCTATTAAACTTAAATATTCATTTAAAAATATCCATGCCATAAGAGCAGATGTTGGAGGGACTAAAAAGAAAAGTGTCACTGTTTTACTTGCAGAACCTTTGTGAAGTAAATACATTAATATAGAAAATGCTCCAAAAGATACTAAAATAATTTGATGACTCATTGCTATTATAAAAGTTGTTGTAAAATCAATAAATGGTTTTTCAAAAAATAAGACAATTAAAGCATGAAATAAAAAACCACCAATAGCCTGATACATATTGCTTACTGGTAAAGACAAATTATTTGTAATTTTTTTTTGCCATAAAGTTGCAGCAGTTACAGATATTAAAGAAATAAATGCTGCTATTACAGCACCAGTAGGAAGGTTTGACCCAATGTCAAAACCTAAAACTAGAATTGCTCCAAAAAAACCTAAAAAAACTCCAGCCCACTGTCTCCATGTAATATTTTCATTCAATAATGGGCCTGCTAAAGCATTAGTTAGTACTGGTTGCAATGTTACTATTAATGCAGCTATTCCGGTTGGTAACCCTTTCGAAACTGAAAAAAAAACTCCTCCTAAGTAAATGCCATGAAATAAAATCCCACTAATAATTGAATTTAATAGATTTTTTTTTGAGGTGATAATTTTATATTTTTTATAGATAGCGAATAAAAAAAAACCAAAAGAAACAAGAAAAAACCTAAAGCAAAGTGCTGCAAATGGACTGCTATTATCTACTATAGGTTTAGTAGTTATAAATGCTGAAGACCATAGAATTATAAATATTAAAGGAAATAGTCTAATCATAAAAAAAGAAAGTACTTATTTTTGGTATTTTTCTTTCCACTCAGAGTAAGGCATTCCATAAATATGCTCCCTTGCTTCAGGATCCTTTATTTCTATTCCTTTTTTTTCAGCTTCTTCCCTATACCATCTAGATAAGCAATTTCTACAAAACCCAGCAAGATTCATTAAATCTAAGTTTTGAACATCTTTTCTTATTCTAAGATGATTTATTAATCTTTCAAAAGCAGCAGATTGTAATTCTTTTTTTGTATTATCATCCATATTTAATTAGTATATAAATTGTTAATGAAACTTACGGGATCATACCAAATTAATTTAGAAAAACAAAAGGTTTGGGAAGCTTTAAACAATTCAGAAGTATTAAAAAAAGCAATACCTGGATGTGAAGAATTTAAAAAAAATTCTGACACAGAATTTACAGCAACTGCAACGAATAAAATTGGCCCATTTAATGCAACATTTACAGGAGATATTGAATTGAAAGAACTTAATCCCCCTAATAGTTATAAGATATCAGGTTCAGGTAATTCACCTGTTGGATTTGCATCAGGCGAAGCAAGCGTAACTCTTGAAGATTATGAAGGAGGAACAAAACTTAATTATACTGTAGATGCAAATGTTGGGGGAAAAATAGCTCAAGTTGGTTCGAGATTAATTGACATGACAGCAAAAAAAATGGCAGATATATTTTTTGGGAAATTTTCAGAATTAATTGAACTTCAGTTAGATGAAGCTAATCAAGACATGAATATTGAAAAACAATCTTTAATTAAAAAAGACAATCCTCAAAATATAAACAAAACATTAGTTTATTTATCTGTTTGTATCTTTTTAGCAATTGCAGGTTATTATTTTCTAGCATAAGTAGAAAGTTTATTTTTTTTCATCTTGAGTAAGCCTCATCGTTATGTTGTAATTTGAAATTACTAATTAATCGAGAAGGAGAAAGCTTGATGACAAAAGTAACTATAGAAGTTAATGGTAAAAAAGTAAGTAAAGACGTACCTGATCATACGATCTTATCAGTTTTTTTAAGAGATAATTTAAATTTAACAGGCACACATGTTGGATGTGATACCAGTCAATGTGGAGCTTGTGTTGTTCATGTTAATGGAAAATCAATAAAAAGTTGTTCGACTTTAGCAGCAGATGTTGATGGTTCAACAGTCACAACCATAGAAGGTTTAGTTAAAGATGGCAAAATGCATCCAATGCAGGAAGCATTTAAAAAAATGCATGGTCTACAGTGCGGTTTTTGTACACCTGGAATGGTTATGAGTGCAATTGATTTATTGCAAAATAAAAAAAAACCAAGCGATTCAGAAATTAGAGAATGGTTAGAAGGCAATATTTGTAGATGTACTGGATATCAAAATATTGTTGCTGCAGTAAAAGAAGCTGCTTCAAAAATGTAACTAAAGGAGAAAAGGAATGGCTAGTTTAGTAGGCTCAAGAGTAGAAAGAAAAGAGGATAAAAGATTATTAACAGGTAAAGGAAGATACACTGCAGATATCAATATCGCTAACCAAACATATGCTGCATTTGTAAGATCTCCACACGCAAGAGCAAAAATTAAAAAAGTAGATACTTCTAAAGCTTTAAAAGCTTCAGGGGTTGTAAGTGTTTTAACAGGCGAAGAAATCGCTACTGATAAAATTGGAGGTCTAATAGCAGGCTGGGCTATTAGAAGTGAAGATGGATCTGAGATGAAAGTGCCAGCAAATCCTCCATTAGCAAAAGATAATGCAAACTTTGTTGGTGAACCAATAGCTGTTGTGTTTGCAGAAACTCTAGATGAAGCAAGAGCTGCGGCTGACCTTGTTAGTGTTGATTATAAAGTTTTAAAAGGAGTTATTAACACAGGAGATGCTATGAAGAGTGAGGCTATTCACGATGGAATAGATAAAAATCTTTGTTATGATTGGTTATTAGGAGATAGAAAAGCTGTAGAAGAAGCTTTTGCAAAAGCAGATAAAATTATTAAAGTTGATTTAATAAATAATAGACTTGTTCCAAATGCTATGGAACCAAGAGCGTGTGTAGTAGATTATAATACTGCATCAGAAGAAATTACTCTATATACAACAAGCCAAAACCCACATCTTTCTAGATTGATAATGTCTGCATTTGGTGGGGTAGCACCTGAAAATAAATTAAGAGTGGTTGCTCCTGATGTTGGGGGTGGTTTTGGCTCTAAAATAAATGTTTATAATGAAGAAATTATCTGTAGTTGGGCTTCCAAAAAAATTGAAAGACCAATTAAATGGATTGCAGAACGAACAGAATCTTTTTTAACAGATACTCACGGAAGAGATCATGTAACCCATGCTGAACTTGCAGTGACTAATGATGGTAAATTCTTAGGATTTAAAAATGAAACTATTGCCAATTTAGGAGCTTATGCAAGAGTTTTTGGAACAGTTACGCCTACATATTTATTTGGTCCATGTGCAACTGGTGTTTATACAATTCCAGCAGCATATTCAAATGTTAAAGCAGTCTATACTAATACAGCTCCAGTGGATGCATATAGAGGCGCAGGCAGACCTGAAGCAACTTATACAATTGAAAGATTAGTTGAAAAGGCTGCTATGGAATTAGGCATTGATAGAACAGAAATAAGAATGAAAAATTTTCCAACTGAATTTCCATTTAAACAAACTTTAGTTCATACAGTTGATTCAGGTGATTATGTTTCTGGTTTAAAAAAAGCTAAAGAAATGGCTGATTATGATGGTTTTGAAGCAAGAAGAAAAAAATCAGAATCAAATGGAAAATTAAGAGGTATTGGCGTTTCTTCTTATTTCGAAGCATGTGGAATTGCACCTTCTGCTGTTGTTATGTCTTTAGGTTGTGGAGTAGGTTTATGGGAGTCATCTGAGGTTAGATTTAATCCTACGGGTCAAGTTTCAGTTTTTACGGGAGCACATAGTCATGGCCAGGGTCATGATACAACTTTTGCTCAAATTGCAGCAGATGAATTAGGAGTCCCATTAGAAACAATTGATGTGGTTCACGGTGATACTGACAAAGGAACTTTTGGAATGGGAACTTATGGATCAAGATCACTAGCTGTTGGTGGCATAGCTATTGTTAATGCATGTAAAAAAATTGTAGCCAAAGGAAAAAGAGTTGCGGCAAAAATGCTTGAAGTAAACGAAGATGAAATAGATTTTAAAGATGGTGAGTTTGTTGTAACAAAATCAAATAAAAAGAAAACAATAGGAGAAGTTGCTTTTGCATGCTATTTGCCAGGTAGTAGAGACTCAGAATTTAAATCTCCATTACCAGAAGGTGAAGAACCAGGTTTAATTGAAACATCTTTTTTTGATCCAGCAAACTTTTCTTTTCCAGCAGGATCTCATATTGCAGAAGTAGAAATAGATCCAGAAACAGGAGAAGTAAAAGTTGAAAAATATACTGCTGTTGATGATTTTGGCAGAATTGTAAATCCATTAGTAGTTGAAGGACAAGTACATGGAGGTATAGCGCAAGGAATAGGTCAAGCTTTACATGAAAATACAGAGTATGATGAAACAGGCCAGTTAATTACAGCTTCATATATGGACTATACAATGCCAAGAGCAGATAATTTTCCAGAATTTAATTTAGGTTTTACTTGCACTCATGCTACTTCAAACCCGTTAGGAGTAAAAGGATGTGGAGAAGCAGGAGCAATAGCTTCACCTCCAACAATAATGAATGCTGTAATCGATGCATTAGGCGGACAAGAAATTTCAATGCCAGCAACCGCAGAAAAAGTTTGGAGAGCTTGTAAATTATTAAAAAAAACTAATTCAAAGGCAGCTTAAGGAGAAAAATATGAAAACATTTAATTACCATACACCAAAAGATGTAAAAGAAGCTTCAAAGTTAGCTTCAAGTAGTTCTGCTTTTCTAGCAGGTGGAATGACAAGTGTTCCATCAATGAAATTGGGATTAGCAACTTATAAAGACATAATTGACATAAAACATATTAAAAAATTATCAGGAATTAAAGTAAGTGGTAAGTCTGTTACAATTGGTGCAACAACAAAACATGTAGATGTAGCAACTTCAAAAGAAGTTAAAAAAGCAATTCCTTCATTAGCAAAGTTAGCGGGAGGAATAGGTGATGCGCAAGTTCGAAATAGAGGAACAGTAGGTGGATCTATTGCAAACAATGATCCTTCAGCATGTTATCCATCTGCCTGCATGGCACTTAATGCAATAATTCATACTAATAATAGAAAAATAGAGGCTTCTAAATTTTTTAAAGGAATGTTTGAAACTGCTTTAAAAAAAGGAGAATTAATAGAAGCTGTTGAGTTTCAAATACCAGAAAAATCAAATTACCAAAAACACCCAAATCCAGCATCAAGATATGCAATAGTTGGTGTTTATTTAGCAAAACATAAAAAAGAGGTTAATGTTGCAGTTACTGGTGCAAAATCTTCAGTCTATATTGATAAAGATTTATCAAAAAAATTATCATCTAGTTTTTCATCATCGGCAATTGATGGAATAGAGCTAGATAGTTCTGAAATGAACTCAGATATACATGCGTCTGGAGAATTTAGAGCTAGCTTAGTGCTTACATACGCTAAAAAAGCAGTTGAAGCTTGCTAGTTAAGATCTATATTTTTCCAAATGAAAAATTCATTTGATGAAAAAATCCTAGAAGAAGCTAATGATTGGGTAAAAGCTAATCAAAAAGTAGTTCTTGCAACAGTAATTCAGACATGGGGATCGTCTCCTAGACCTACAGGTAGCAGAATGATTGTAAATGAAAATGGGGATTTTTCAGGATCAGTTTCTGGTGGTTGTGTGGAGTCAGCAGTAGTTAGAGAATGTATTGGAATTTTAAAAGAAAATAAACTTTTTAAAAAAATTGAGTTTAAAGTTTCAAATGAAAGCGCCTGGGAAGTTGGACTTGCTTGTGGTGGTGAAATTGCGGTTTACATAGAACAGATAAATTAATGCAACTAGAAACTTTACAAGAAATAATTAAAAAAAAGATAAACAAATCTGAGTTTGCAATAATTACAAACTTAGAAACTGGCGATAGTGAAATTTTTGAACTAAATAAACCTACTGGAAAAAATTTTGAAAAGTACAAAGATCAAATAAACGGATTTTACAAAAATAAAAAAAATGGGATTATAGAAAATACAAACATATTTGTAGAAACTTATATTAGGCCAATTAAAGTTGTTATTGTTGGAGCGGTTCATATTGCTCAATATCTTATTGATTATGCTAAAAGTTTAAATTTTGAAATAACTGTTATTGACCCAAGAGGATACTTTGCAACAAAGCAAAGGTTTCCAGACATTAAAATAATAAATAAATGGCCAGATGAAGCTTTTAAAGAAATTGATACAAATTCAAATACAGCTTTAATTGCATTAACCCATGACCCAAAAATAGATGATCCAGCTTTACAACACGCAATTAAAAAAAAATTCTATTATATTGGAGCTTTAGGTAGTAAAAAAACTCATAATAATAGATGTGAAAGATTAAAAAATGCTGGTTATAACGAAGGTGAAATTGACTCAATTAAAGGACCTATAGGAATTAAATTAGGCGGGAAGTCTGCTCCAGAAATAGCCTTATCCATTATAGCTCAGTTAGTATCTGAAACTTATAAAAAATAAATGCAACAAGTATTTGAAGAAATAAAAATAAAAACTAATGGACAAGGTTTTTATAATTTTACTGAAAAAACTTTAGATTGGATTAATATACAAAGAATTCAAAATGGCATTTTAAATATTAATATATTACACACTAGCGCTTCGTTAGTTATCCAGGAAAATGCAGATTCAGATGTGTTATATGACCTTAAAAATTTTTTTCATAAACTAGTACCAATGGATCAAAAAATATACAAACATAACACTGAAGGAAAAGATGATATGCCGGCTCATATAAAATCTGTACTTACTAATAATCAATTTACTTTAAGTTTAAAAAATAAAAAATTAATTCTTGGGACTTGGCAAGGTCTTTATTTGTTTGAACATAGACTTGAAAACCAAACAAGAATTTTATCCCATCATTTAATTGGAGATTAAAAATGATTAAAGCTATTCTGTTAGCTGCAGGACAATCTAAAAGGCTTAAAAGTGAAAATAAATTAATTAAAAAATTTAAAAATAAAGCTTTAATTAATCATTCTCTACAAGTGTTGTTTAAGAGTAAAGTAGATAAAATTGTCATTGTTCTTGGTTATCAGAATAAAGAAGTAAGAAAAGTGATTAAAAAGAATAAAAAAAATATTTTTGTATTAAACAAAAAATTTAGATTAGGAATGTCATCTTCAATTAATACTGGGTTAGGAAAAGTTTCAAAAAAAGATAAAGGGTTTATAATTGTTCAGTCTGATATGCCATTTATAAAGACTTCAGATATTAATAAAATCTATAATTCAATATCTAAAAAAAGACATTTAGTTCATGCACTAAAATTTAAGAATAAAATTGGTAATCCAATAGGTTTTGATAGCTCAGTATTAACTAAATTTAAAAAAATGAGAGGAGATGTTGGAGCTAAGTTTATGGTAAAAAGATTAAAAAATAATACTAATTTTATAAAAATTTTAAGTAAAAGAATTTTTAAAGATTTAGATTTAAGAAAAGATTTTAATTAGTTTGTATAGGATTTCCTTTTAACCATTCACTTTCTTCATTTTCATAATGTTCTTTTTTCCAAATAGGAGATCTTTTCTTAATTTCTTCAATTATGTATCTAGAGAGAATGTATGTCTCTGCCCTGTGAGGACAGGCAACACCAATAATAATACTTATTTCCCCTAATCCCAAATATCCTTTTACATGTTCTATATAAACTGCTTTGTCTTTAATTTTTAATTTTTGGTCGGCTTCATTATAAATTTCTTCAAAACTTTTAATCACCATTGCATCGTGGCTATCATAAGTAATTCCTGTAACTTTTTTATTATCATTATTTTCTCTAACAGTTCCTTTAAAAATTAATGAAGCTCCAAATTTAGATGAAGATATAAAATCTTCAGCTTTATTAACTTCTATTTTTTCTTTTTTAATATCTATTATTTTTGCATGAAGCATTAACCACCTCCAATAGGGGGAATAATTCCAATTTTTTGATCTTTTTTAATTTTATAATTTTCGGAAATAATATTATTATCTTCTGAACAGAAAACTGAGGTTTCAATTATTTTTTTATAATTTTCATTTCCTTTAAACTTTTCATCAACATAATTAATAATTTTTTTCTTTAAATCTTTAATTGAAATCTTTTTTTCAATATTAAATTCTAAAAAATCTTTATCACTTAAATCTCTACTTGCTCCAAAAAGCTCAAGTTTAACTTTCATAACTAAAAAATATTTTCTAAAAATTTTGGAAGCCCATCTGGGTTTGTCCATAATCCACTCTTGCCACCTTCTTTAATTAATAATTTAACATTATCAATTTTTAGATGTGGATTTACAATTTTACTTAGGTCGTAAATTGTAATCAGTGCTGTATTAACTCCCATAATTGCTTCCATCTCAACACCTGTTTTTGCAACTGCCGAAACAACACAAAATACTTCTAGAGAATCCTCTTCTTTGTGCATAATAATTTTAGTTGCAGTGTAATCTATTGGAAGAGGATGACACAAAGGAATTAATTCACTTGTTTTTTTTACACCTAACAAAGCCGAAACTTCTGCTAGAGTTATAGGATCTCCCTTGGGCATTTCTTTATTTTTAATCATATTAAAAACTTCTTTCCCAACATAAATTTTCCCTGATGCAAGAGCTCTTCTAAATGTTTCTTTTTTTGAAGAAACATCAACCATATTAAATGAATTTTTTTTAAAAATTTCTTTTGCCCAATCTTTTAATTCATCTTGATTTACTATTTTTAATTTAGTCAATTATCCTCCTGTTTTAGATAAATTTTTAGTTGAACCTGTATCTCCAAGTTCTAAATAATGTGACTCTTTTTTAAACTGCATTTGTTTTAATATAAGGTCTTTTAACTCGTTAAGTTGATCGTCTTTTTGTAATAAATGTCTTACACTTATTCCAGTATTACCAAACAAACAAAGTCTTAAATCTCCTCTTGATGTAATTCTTAGTCTATTACAAGTCTTACAAAAATCTTTTGAATAAGGAGCTATAATTCCAAATTTGCCCTTATATTCGGGGTTTATATAGTTAAGAGAAGGTCCTGCATCTTTTCCTAAGGTTTGGTAAATCCAATTATTGTCATTTAAATAATTCTTAAATATCTTAGATGAAGCATGATATTTTTTAAAATATTCTAAATTATCTCCTGTTTGCATTAGCTCTATATATCTAAAATCTATTTTGTTATTTTGTATAAATTTTGACCATGTATCAAAGTTTTTTTCTGATGAATTAACTCCATTCAGTAGAACAGCATTAATTTTAATATTTTCAAAACCTAATTCTTGTAAATTTTTTATTCCTTCTAAAATTTCTGGCAACCTGTCATGTCCGGTAACATTTTTAAAAGTTTCACGGTTAAGACTATCTATGCTTATGTTTATTCCATTTAACCCACTATCAACTAATAGCTTTGCTTTTTTATCTAAATGATAGCCATTTGTTGTAATTACAACTTTTTTTATTCCAGAATCTATTTTTAAAACTTTAATAATTTCAAAAAAATCTTTTCTTACAGTTGGCTCACCACCTGTAATTCTAATTTTATTAACCCCTAATTCAGAGAAGCATTTTGCAAGACGTTTTATTTCATCAAGATGAAGGAATTTTCTATTATCACTTTTATCAATTTGGTAGCCATTTGGTAAGCAATAACCACATTTAAAATTACAAACATC
>CACGJS010000028.1 GCA_902573385.1 uncultured Pelagibacteraceae bacterium
ATAAAATTGATAATAAATAAATAAAAATATAAAAAATTCTTCCTAGATATTCAAATTGACCATGAGGAAATTTCCAAAAAAAAGACCAAATAAGTGGGCCTAAGTGAGGATAATCAAAGTTATTAAAATTTTTTAGATTTTCAATATTTTGGTTTTGGTAAAAATTAAGTGTTTTAAAAAACCAATTTGACTTTGCATCCCATGAAAAATAAATTTGGTCAGCTAAATCAACTGATAAAAAGAATGTAAATAAAATTAAAATTATAAAAAAATAATTAAAATTTATATTTTTCAAATTAATTTTTTTATAATTGGATATAAGAAAATAAAATAAAACAATAATATATAAATATAGAAAATACTCTATGTTAATATTGAATATTGAAAATAAAAATAATATATTTATCAAGACAATTAAAATTATTGAAATTTTATCTATGAAGTTAATTTTTTCTAATTTTCTATAATAATTCTTATCTATTAAAAAAATAGGTAATGAAAAAAATATTGAAATAAAAAAAATTTCACTAAGTATGTAATATATTTCTATCATTTTATATAATAACAGTTTTGATATGAGTCTATTATTTCAAAATTTTTTAAATCAAACTCATTTTTTAATATAATCTTTATACTATTAATATTTTGAATTTTATTTTTATCTAGATTTTGAATCTCTAACATAATAGGTTTGTAAATATTATTAATTTTCTTTGTGTTAAAATCAATTTTTATTAATTCATTACTATAGATTATTTCATTAAATAATTTTTTATAAATTATTTCTTTTTTTTTACTTCCATAATTTTTTCTATAAATTATAATTTCAGAATTAAAGTTAATATTTTCTACTTTTAAATCAAAAATAATACCAGATAGTCCAGTAGCATATTTTGACGTATTTTTTGAATAAAAATAATTTTCAGTTGGAGTAAATTTGATAGAAAGTTCAGATGGATAATTTAAAAGAATTTTATAATCAAAATTATTTTTTAAATTTGTATCATAAATGGCCCAATTAGAGTCAGGAACAGAATCTTCGTAATTAATAACTTGTGGGTTAAATTTAAAGTTGAATTTTTTTTTTAAACTCAATAAATAACCTATAGAATCATCAGAACAAAAACCACTTACATTAGATATTCTATCTTCATAGTCTATATTTATAATATTATAAAGTTTCTTAAATAAATTTTGATTAAAAACAAAAATTAGAACTAAAAATCCAATGATTAAAACACTAATATTTTTTTTAATTTTTTTATTCAATTTGATTAATCTATTTAAAATATATAATACATTTTATATTTAAAGGCATTTTATTAACTATTAACGAAACATAAATATATACTACTTTGGGGATAATGAACAATTATTTAATATTTTTAAAATTTATTTTAACAAATAATACTTTACTCAGAGTTATTCAAATTTTTAAATGTTTAAACATAAATCTTAGAGGATTAAGTTTAGAATTTGGAGCAATTAATAATAAAAATAAAACTTTTTCAAACTTTTTTAAAGGTAATAATAAATTTCATTACACAAACATTGTTCCAAACAAAAAACTAAACATTTTTTCCTCAGATTTAACAAAAAAACTTAAAATATCTAAGAATAAATATCAAAATATTTTAATTTTTAATGTATTGGAGCATTTGCCTAAATATGATTTAGCTTTTTCAGAGATTAATAGAATTTTGAAAAAAGGAGGTTATTTAATTGGCTCTGTTCCATTTCTATATCAAGTTCATGGAGCACCTAATGATTACTTTAGATTTACAAAAGACTCCATAAATTACAATTTAATAAAAAATCACTTCAAAAATGTAAAAATTATTCCATTAGGTCATGGACCATTTGTGGCAAGTTACTCTTTAATATATCCCTATATCAAATTTATACCTTTTTTTAGTCAAATTGTATTGCTAATTGCTTACATATTGGACTCTTTTATTCAAATTTTTGTTAAAACAAAATTAAATGAAATTTTTCCAATTGGATATTTTTTTATTGCTAAGAAATAATTTTATAAAAATTATATTAATATATGGATATTTTTTACTGGTCACCATTTATTTCGAAAGTTGCTACAATATCGTCTGCAATTCGCTCAGCTGAGTCTCTAGTTAAATATTCTCAAAAACAAATTAATGTTTCTATTATAGATTCTATTGGGGAATGGGAAGAATACAAAGATATAATAAATCCAAAAATAAAAATTATAAAATTAAATAATAAAAATTACTATAAAAGACTTCCGAGAGGTAGCTATATTAAAAGTAGATTATCTTACTTAATTATTTTTTTTTTAAATTTCAATAAATTAAAAAAATTAATTAATAAAAAGAAACCCAACTTTTTAATAATTCATTTAATGACAGTTCTTCCAATTTTTTTGACACTTTTTTTTAAAAATAATACTAAAATTATTCTTAGAATCTCAGGTTTACCAAAATTGAATTTTTTAAGATATTTTTTCTGGAAAATGTTTGCAAATAAAATTTATAAAGTAACTTGCCCTACAGTAGGAACTTATAACTATTTATTAGAAAAAAGAATTTTTGATAAAAAGAAATTACATGTTCTTTATGATCCAGCAATTTTAATGAAAGATTATGCAAAAAAAAAATCAAAAAAAATAGAAGTTTTTGATTTTGATAAAAAAAAAATTATAGTTGGAATAGGTAGATTAACTAAACAAAAAAATTTTGTTTTATTAATATCTGCTTTCAAAGAAATCTTAAAAAAATATCCTAATTATTTATTGATTATTTTGGGTGAAGGAGAACAAAAGTTAGAGCTTTTAAAACTAACAAAAGATTTAAATATTGAAAATAAAGTCCATTTAGTTGGACACCAAGAAAATGTTTATAAATATTTAATTAATGCTGATTGTTTTATCTTAACATCTTTATGGGAAGACCCAGGATTTGTAATTTTAGAAGCAGGATTAAGTAACACAACAGTTATATCTAGTAACTGCCCTAATGGTCCTAAAGAGATTTTAGATCAAGAAAATAATGGGTATTTATTTATGAATAATAATAAAAATGAACTAATTAAGAAATTTGATGAGTTTAAAAAGGAAGATATTTCACATATATATGAAAAAAAGAAAAATCTTAAAAAAAAATTAAAAAAATTTACTATCTACTCTCATTTTAAAACATTAGAAAAAATAATCAGTTTAGAAAATTAATGAAAATAACTATTTGTATAACGACATTTAATAGGCACCTTGATCTTGAAAAATGCTTAAGAAGTATTAATCAAATAAAATTAAAAAAAAAAATTCTTTTAAATATAATTATTGTTGATAATTCAATAAATTACAACTTATTAAAAATTAAAAAAAAATTATTAAAAGATTCAAAATATAAGATAATTTTTTTACATCAAAAAAATAGGGGACGAGTTTTTGCGAGAAATAAATATCTAAAAAAACTTAAAAATATTAATCCTGATTATATTTGTCTTTTTGATGATGATTGTATTGTAGATAGATACTGGTTTAAAGAATGTTTTAGAACGATTAGAAGATACAAGGCCGATGTTATAACTGGACCACAAATATATTTAAAAAGTTTTAGATCTCAAAAAAAAGAAAATAATTTTTCTTATCTATTTGAAAAAAATTACAAAAATAAAAAAATTTGTTGTGTAAAATGGGCTGCTAGTAATAATATTTTTATGGATTACAAAATAATAAAAAAAAACAATTTATCTTTTGATAAAAATTTAAATAAATTTGGAGTAGGAGAGGATCAATTATTTTTTTCAAAAATAAATGGATATGGTTATAAAATTTTTTGGAATAAAAATGTTAAAGTGTATGAAAAATTTCATTCAGAAAGGCAAAATTACAAATGGTTGATGGATCGAAGTTATAGGCTTGGAGTACTTGGTTATTATATTGATCAAAAAGAATATGGAGAAATAAATGGACTATTTATAAATTATTTTAAATCAATATATTATTTTATAAATTTTATAATTTCAATTTTGTTAATGAAAAAAAATTATTTTGAAAAGATTATAAATAATTTTGTTAGATTCTATGGAAGACTCGTTGGTCCTTTTACATTTAAAAATATAAAATTTTATAATAAATGAATTTAAATAAATATCATATTTCTCTTACATATTCTGTTTTATATTTATCATTATTATTTGGATTCTTCCTAAATGAAGATTTTACAGTAGGCTCAAAAGTTGATTATTTAGTTCATGTAGAGATTATAAGAAGATTTGAAAACGATTTTCTTAATACTTTACTTAATTTTAGTAATAAAGAATTAGATTTTACTACAGCTCATTCTCCTTTTTTTTATATCATTTTTTTAATTTTAAAAATACTTCTTCAGGGAAATGAATTATTAATCAGATTACTAAATTTACATATTTCATTGTTAATTCCCTATATTTTTTATTTAATCTTGAAAATAGATTATGATTTTAAAAAAAATGACCTGAAATTTTTATTACCAGGTTTATTTTTCTTATCTCCATATTTTAGATCAGGTTCAATTTGGATAGGAAGTGAAAATATTTCTTTAATATTCTTATTTGGTAGCTTTTATTTTTTTAAACTTTTTATCACTAATAAAAATAAAAAATTTTATATTATTTTCTTAAATATAATTTTTTTATCTATTGCAGCTTATATCAGGCCTATTTACTCATTATTTAGTATTTATTTTTTTATAATTTTATTTAAAGACTTGGTAGATAATAGAAAAATATTTCCATATATTTTCATTAATCTAATTTTAGCTTTTCCAGCTTATTATTATGTATTTATTTTAGATATTAATTTCATTGCTATGCATGTTAATGAACCAGTAACTATTTCAAGAATTATTAACCAATTTGCAATTACCACTTCGATATTATTTTATTATTCAATTCCTTTTATAGTTTTTAGTTATAGCCAACTAAAAAATAAAATAAAATCAAGTAATTATTTTATTATTTTAATATATTTAATTTTTTTATTATTATTTTTCGATTATCAATTTAGCTATGGGGGTGGTATATTTTATAAAATTTCATTTATTTTATTTTCAAATAATTATCTATTTTATTTAATTTCATGTTTAGGCTTAATATTTTTTAAAACTATTTTAATAGATGATTTAAATCTAAAAAAAAATTTTAATGATTTAATCTTGTTTTTTACACTCATACTTTTAGAAATTGATACCATTGTTTATCATGAAACATACGATTTAATATTTTATTTAATTTTTTTTACTATAATTAAAAATAAATATTTTAGAAATTTTGTAAGAAATTTTAATATTAAAAAGTTAATTTTTCTATATTGTTTTAGTTTGTTTTTTTCTTTAATTACTGTTTTTAAAAGTTTTTTGTAGTAGATTTAACTTATGAAAAAATTATCAATAGGATTACTTGTAGATAAACTAAATGCAAATACATATATAGAAGATTTAATTACATGGAGTAAAGATCAAGAAAATATAAGTATTGATTATTTAATATTACAAAAAAAAAATAAAATTAATAAAAATCAAATACAAAAAATTATAAATATAATCCAAGAATTTGGTATATTTAATTTAATTCAAAGAACTTTATTCAAAATTTTAAATCATTTAGAAAAAAAGATAATTCTAAAAAAATATCCAAATTACAAAAATCATTATTCAGAATATAATATTGAACAAAAAATAAAAAATAAAATTGAAATATTCCCCGATATCTCTAAGAAAGGTAATCTTCTTAATTATTCAGAAAAAGACATAGAGAAAATTAAATCATTAAATTTAGATGTTATTTTAAGATTTAATTCAGGTATTTTAAAAGGAGAAATATTAAATTGTTCAAAATTTGGGGTTTTATCATTTCATCATGGTGATAACCGAAACTATAGAGGCCTTCCTCCAGGTTTTTGGGAAGTATATAATAAATCTTCATCAACAGGATTTATAATACAACAATTAACGGATAATTTAGATGGTGGAAATGTAATTTTTAGAGGAAATATTATCACTAAAGCATTCTATGCTCTTAACCAATCTAATTTGTATCAATACAGCTATTTTTATTTGAAAAAAATTTTAACCGAATTATCAATTAAAAATAAATTACCTAATTTTGAAGAAAAAAAACCATATTATAACACTCTTTATAAAGAACCATCAATTTCACAAATTATATTATACTCTATTTCCTTAATAAAAAAAAAGATATCAACTTTTTTTTTATTTAAATTGCTAAAAAAAAAATATATTTGGAACGTAGCTTTTTATCCTAATAGTTGGAAAGATTTAGCTATGTGGAAAGCAAAAAAAATTAACAACCCTTCTGGAACTTATTTGGCTGACCCATTTTTAATTGAAGTAGAAAATAAAAACTACGCTTTTGTAGAAGAATATAATTTTAAAAAAAAAAAAGGTATGATATCTGTCTACTTAATTAACTCTCTATCATATGAAAGAGTTGGTGTTGCTCTAGAGGAAAATTTTCATTTATCATTTCCTTATATTTTTCAATATGAGGGCAAACAATATCTTTTACCAGAAACTTCAAAAAATAAAGATATCAGAATTTATGAGTGTATAAATTTTCCTTTAAAATGGAAATTAAAAAAAATATTAATGAAAGAAGTAAACGCTTTAGATAACATGATTTTTAAATACGATAATTTATGGTGGTTATTTTCTAACCTTTGCAAATTTGATGATGATAAATCTTCATCTGAACTTTCAATTTATTATTCTGAAAATGGACCTCTAACAGATGAATGGATACCACATAAAAAAAATCCTGTAATTACAAATGCTGATTTATCTAGAAATGCTGGTTTAATTTTTGATGAAAAAAGTACCTTTAGAGTATCTCAATCACCAAATTTTATGGATTATGGTAACAAATTTCAAATAAATAAAATTATAAACTTAGATCTTGAAAATTACAATGAGGAAGCATTTCATAAAGTTAGTCCTTTATTTAAAGAAAATTTAACTGGTACACACCATATTTCTTCAAATAAAAAGTTCACTATTTTTGATTATTCGGAATTAAAATAAAAAAATTTTAACCCTAATTAATAAATTAAAATTTTAATTATTTGAGCAGTTTATATTAAATTTATTATTATAATAAAAAACATATATTTTTCCATAAAAGGCTCGGCAAAAATTTTTATTATCTATTATTGATTTTTTAAGAACTTCATCTCTTTTATCAATAATAATAATATCTGGTATAACAAATGATGAAAAATTGTCTAAATCATATTTTAACATTAATCTCTCAAATTCCTCATTAGGCATTATTAATTGTTGAGACAACAAGGGTGAGCTTTTATTTATGAAGTTCAAAATTTCTTTATCAAAATTTTTTGAATTGTTATGTGTCACCATTGCATTCGCTTGATAACGCATCCAAAATAAATCTTTTACGTTATCATTTCTATATCTCCATGGACTTAGCTTTTTATTTTGTATAAAATTTTTAAAATCATTTTTTGACAAATTCAAATACTTGAATGTGTTAATTAAATCGCTTTCAATCATATGATTTGATCTTGAAACCATTACACCATTTATAATGCTCAAATATTTAATTTCAGACAATGTTGCCCATACCAAAAATTTATTATCAAATGTTAATAACCCAATTTCTTTAGATTTTAAAATATTTTTTTTTTCGATTATATTTATTATTTCATTAAATTCATTTCGTTCTGTAAATCTTTCGTTGTTTAAATTTATTAACTTATAATTATTATTCGATACATAAATATTCCCAATCAATAAAATTAATATAAATGAAAGTGATAAATTATTAATTATTTTATTTTTTATAAAAGAATCAAGAAATAAAATAGCTACATAAAAAAATAATATAAATGCAGATATCACAACTAAATTATTAAAATGATAAAAATGAGAAAAAAATCTTGGTGATAAAAGAATAAATAAAAATGGTGAAACAATTGATGAATAAAAAATTATAAATAGTAGATTAAGTTTTTTGAAATAAAAAAAATTTTTTTTTATGTTAATTAAAAATCTAAAAAATATACTTAAAAATAATATAAACAAAAACTGTAATTTAAATAATTTTAAAAAAAGATGTTCAGCTAAAATTAGTTTTTTTTCTAAATCAAAATCAACAACACCATTTCTTTCTAGAAAGTCATAATCTGCATAAATCATGTTGATCAAGAAAGGAAGTGAAATTACAAAAAAGGTTAATATATAAATTAAAATAAATTTTAAATTTTTTTTAAAAATATAAATTGTTTTTGATTTAAATTTAAAGATAACGAATGCTATTAAAACTATTTGTTGTAAGAAAAATGCGTGAAAATATGAAGTAAACAATAAACTAGCAATAATACCAAATATAAACGAATTTTTTTTTATAAAAAAATCTTTTTTTTCACTTTTTAAAATTAAAAGTATGAATAAAAAAAATAATATATTTGTAACTAAAGGTCGTGGAAATCTTAATGTATAAAACTCAGAGTATATTACTGTAAAATAATCTAGTGTATATAAATTCGAAATTTGAAAAATATTAGGTATGTTAAATAATATAATTGCAACTGCCAATGATTGTATTCTATTTAAATTTAATAATCTCGATATTTTGTAAAAAATTATTATAAAAACTAATATGAAAAAAAATTCCAAAAATATAAAACTATAAGTGCCAAGAATTTTATAAAATATAAAGTGAACTAGATAAGCTCCAATAGGAATTGTTACTGTGCCCAAATTACCAATCAATGAATTAAATGAATTATTTAAATTTAAGTCAGCAAGAGCTTTAAACGGGGCAAAATTATAAAATCCATCACTTATACTTTCAAAAATTATTTTTGACTCAATTTTTTCATCAAAATAAAAAAAAGAATAATACCATTTAGTAATAAAAATAATTAAACTAAAAAAAATAATAAGTAAATTTATAGAGTTTTTATTTTCCATTTAGTTTTCAAATATAAAATCCTTTTTACAAATGCTTTTCTTGTAAATAATATTTATTTACTGTCGATTTTTTTTCTAAATTAGTAAAATTTTTTGTTTCTGTTGAATAATAATAGCCTTTATATAAGTATTTTTTTAATATTTTATCTATACTTGGAATGTCATTATTAATTTCTATTATTAATGCAGGTTTGTCTTTCTTTATAATTTTTTCTAAAGCTTTAATTACAAATAATTCATTACCATTGGTATCAACTTTTATTAAACCAATTGTTTTCGAAATTTTGCCCACTTTTTTCATTTGTATCTTTTCTCTTACCATCGATAAATTATTTTTAAACCTAAAATCTGCTATATAATTTTCTGCGTGTTTTTTTCCATAACATGAATAAGAAATTATATCATAATTTTTACTGAAAAATTTATACCTAGGATGATAAGCATATCTAAAAGTGTTACTTTTTCCAATTGCATATGGCTTGACAACTACATTTTTAATATTAATCTTTTTTAAAAGTTTGTAATAGGATGGATTTGGTTCGAAACAAAATATTGTTCCAGAATCCAAATTATTGTTAAAATATTTTGCGGCTACTCCATCACTTGCCCCAACATCAATGATGTTGATTTTTTCTTTAAATTTTAACAATTTTAAACCATCAAAATCTTTTTCAAATATATTCGTGAATCTAACTATAGACCTTATAAATATATATACTAAAGGGTGACCTCTAATTATTTTCTCAAAAAATGACAAAATACCAATAGTAGCTGACTTAAACTCCATTGTTTTTTTAAATATTTTCTTGGTCATTTTTAAAGTCAATATAACAAACTAAATTAAATGTATACCTACTATTAATTATAATTTTGAGTTGGTGGGAACTGATGGTTACGCTCCATCTACCCCTCGAATGTCAATCGAGTACTCTACTATTGAGCTAAGCTCCCTTTATTTATAATACTAAATTTTATCAATTTCATAAAAAGCATCATGAATTAATTGCAATTTTTTTTTTGAAATTTTATTTGTATGCAATCCAATTAAAAAACCTAGATCTTGAACTTTTTGAGCAACTTTAAACTTTTCATTCTTTATATTTAATTTGTATAATTTCACTGCTGGCTGATTAACAAATGAGCCACTTATTATTGGTCTTGTCTCAATACCAGTTTGATCAAGATAATTAATAAAAATATTTTTTTTTAACTTGAATTTCTCATTAATTAAAATTGGCAATCCCATCCAGCTCGGATCAAAATCTTTACTAGGATTGATAAAGTCAAATTGGTTATCCCAAAATTTTGACTTCTTAATTTTATTAATTATCAAATTTCTATTAATATTTCTCATTTTTTTTAACTTATCTAGTCTTAAAAATTGATTATGAGCTATAGCAGCCTGTA
>CACGJS010000029.1 GCA_902573385.1 uncultured Pelagibacteraceae bacterium
CTAAGAAAAGAAGAAGAAGATAGTTTAATATTATTTTCTTAAAAAAACGCTCTTCATTAATTATTTATATTTGAGGGGCGTTTTTTTTATTCTGTAATTTCTGCTGATGAAGAAATTTCTGAAGTAGGAGTAATTGTTTCAGTTTTTTTATCTTGTTTAATATTTTGACTTTCTAAATTTCTTTTAAGAGCCTTATCAAGTTTTTTTTGTGTATCTTCTAAAGATATATTCATGACTATTTGAAACTCTGCAAGTATCCTTTCATAAGCTTTTTCAAAAAGTTGTCTTTCACTATATGATTGGTCTACCATCAAATCCTCCCCTTTATTTAAATCTCTCACTACTTCAGCTAAATCATAGATTTTTCCTGAAGTAATTTTTTGTTCATACTCTTGAGCTCTTCTACTCCACATAGATCTTTTGATTTTTGGCTTACTTTTTAAAATTGAGATAGATTTATTTACTTGATTTATTGTTGCAAGAGGTCTCAAATGTGATTGTTTATTTATTGGAAGTAAACCGATCGCTTTGTCTTTTTCAAATTTTATGTCATAACATTGTACATCTATCCCACCAATTGTTTTAGAACTGATAGATAAAATTTGCCCTACTCCATGTTTAGGATATACAATATAATCTTTTAGTTTGTATTCTTTTTTAGCAGTTTCTTGTTTTTTAATTTTTTTAATTTCTGGTTTTACTTCATTATTTTTAGATATTCTTAAATTATCTATTTTTACTTCTTTGTTTTTAGAAATTTTTTGATTATCTATTTTTACTTCATTACTTTTAATTTTTATCTTCTTGTTTGCTAATTTAGTTTTAATTTTAACTTTAGCTGTTTTATTTACTTTTTTTTTATTAGCTTTAATTTTATAAGCTTTAGATTTTTTTAGTGTAACAGAACTTTTTAATACTTTTTTAACTTTTTTAACTTTTTTAACTTTTTTTTTTTTAAAGGTTTTCTTTAAAATATTTTTCAAACTTATTTTCTTCATCTCTGTATTTTTCATGATCCTCTGGAGGATCTTTTTTTTCACTAATATTTGGCCAAATTTCTGAATATTTCGTATTCATTTCTAGCCATTTCTCACTTCCAGATTCTGTGTCTGCAACTATTGCATCTACCGGACATTCTGGTTCACAAACGCCACAATCTATACACTCATCAGGTTTAATTACAAGCATATTTTTTCCTTCATAAAAACAGTCTACAGGGCAAACCTCTACACAGTCCATTTCTTTACATCTAATACATTTTTCATTTACTAGATAGGTCATTTTGTTAAATCTTTTTTTACTTTCTCTTTAATATCTCCAACTATTTTTTTATCAAGGTATAATAAGCCTGTGAGTCTTCTCATTAAATTAGTCTCATACATATCAGCTTTTTTATTTGAGTAAATAATTTCCCATAGTGACTCAATAATTTTAATTTTGCTTGATTCTGGTGTGTTTTTAATTTCTCTTGTAAAGTCCAGTATTTGGTTTGCATTTTCCTCATTAACAGAAGCCTGGGACATTACTTCATCTATCTTTGAACTTTCAGCTCCTAATTTAATTAAAGTTTTTTTTATTATTTCTTTTTCATCATCAGTATAGATTTCATCAATTTTAGCAGCATGTATTAATAATGAAGCTACTTTAGATAAAAATTTATCATTATTACTTTTATCTACTTGTTTATTTTTAAAGAGATTAATCATTAATTAAAATTAATATTTTTTAAAACTTTAAATGGGCTATCTGCAGTATTAATTTTCTTAAAGGCTTTTTTTATTTTCTCTTTTCTTGGATTATATTGAAAATAGATATCATTATCTTTTTCGTAAGTTTTATAGTCCATTTTTTGAATAAGTTTTTTAAAATTATCTTTACTGCAACCAAGTAAATTAAGCATCTCAGGAATGAGCTTAGTATCTTTTTTTTTATCTGGATTAGCATTAATAATTTGCACAAATAATCTTTCTAAAATATCTATTCTTACAAAATATTGATCAAAATTCTCAAAACCACAAAGAAGCATAAAATTTTTATTACTAGAATTTTTATCTTCTAAAAAATTTAAACCAAATGTAGGTGGCGTTAGTTTATAATATTTTTGGTGATAATTTTTCCATAACAAAATTCTTAACGAAACAGCCTCAGGCTTAAGTAGCTTAAATAAAAAAACATGATATCTTCCAAATTTAACCCCTAGATCTCTTAAAATTTTTCTTTCTTCTTGACCAAGTTTTTTTAAATAATCAGAAACTTGATTTCTTTTTATAACACCATTATTTTCATATAATTGATATGCCAATGCTTTTATTGATGAATTACTGTCTTTTAAGTTTTTTAAATCAATTAAGCTTTTTAATACAAAATTAATTTTTTCTTTAATCCATTTATTAAGAAATTCAGATAATTTTTTTTTATGTTTGCTCTCAAGTATGTCGTCAACTATTAAAAGTAGATCAGGGTTGAGATAATCTTTTCCTGAAAGCAATTCAGCAATAGGAAATTTATTCCAATAAATTTTAAAATCATCTTTTATTTCTAATAAGCGAGTATCAATAATTTTTTGAATTCTTTTTTCAAGTTCTGGACCAACTGTTTGTCTTGCTGCTTTTTTTAAGGATTTTATATCAGTTTCTAATGCTCCAGTCTTTAAGTCGAGTTCAAATTTTAATCCCTTTAGTTTTCCAATAAATTGGTTATTAATTATTACTTTATTGTCTTCCATTATTTCAGTTTTAAAATCCATATCTTGTTTTAATCCTCTTGCCAAAACACTGGCTCTTTTATCAATAAAAGTTTTAGTAAGTTCTTCATGTAGTCTGTCAGATAACCTGTCTTCTAATAGTTTTGTTTTTTCAATCCAGTAGCTTTGATTTTCTACCCAATTAATTTTATTAGAAACATATGACCAAGTTCTAACATTTGCAATTCTATTTGACAATGAATCTACATTTCCCTCTAATTTATCTAATTTTACTAACTGCAGTCTCATATAATCGTTAGTAATTTTACCATTTTTACTATTTAAGAAGCTAAATACTTTGCTAACTACTTCTATATGGTTTCCATATGTTTTTTTTACAAAGTCAGGAATTTGACAACATTCCCAAAGCAACTCTAGTGTCACTTTATTATTTTTTACATTATGTGTATTCATATCTTTTAAAAAATGTTTTAAAACTTTCTCATCTTCACATTCGTGTACTTTTCTCAACCAATCTTTATTAGGTTTCTCTTCAAGTGACTTAACTAAGCTTATCGAATTATTAAAATTTAATTTAGAGTTTCGCCAAAATAGTGTTTTGACTTCTTCAAAATTATGATTTTCAAGAGAATCTACTTCTTCAG
Organism: uncultured Pelagibacteraceae bacterium; assembly: GCA_902573385.1. Taxonomy (GTDB): domain Bacteria; phylum Pseudomonadota; class Alphaproteobacteria; order Pelagibacterales; family Pelagibacteraceae; genus Pelagibacter. Next base: position 3,349 of record CACGJS010000029.1, read on the forward strand.
CATTAATTTCTTTACAATCCCCTGTTATTCCAAAATTTCCATTATTTAAATATCTTCCAGCTCTACCAGCAATTTGACCGATTTCTGAGGAGTTAAGTCTTCTAAGTTTTTTTCCATCAAATTTTTTTAGATTTGAAAAAAAAACATTTTCTAGATCCATATTAATACCCATGCCGATTGCATCGGTTGCAACTAAAAAATCCACATCTCCTGATTGATAAAGTTCTACTTGTGCATTTCTAGTTTTAGGACTCAATGAACCCATTACAATTGCTGCACCGCCCTTTTGTCTTCTAATAAGTTCAGCTATTGCATAAACTTCTTCTGTTGAAAAAGCAATTATTGCTGATTTTCTATCTATTCTTGAAATTTTTTTATGGCCGACATAAGAAAGCTTAGAAAGCCTATTTTTATTTATAAATTCTGTGTCTTCATCTAATTTGGTTATAATTTTTTTTATTGTGTTTGATCCCATAAACATTGTTAACTTTTCTCCACGTAGATTTAATAATCTGTCAGTAAAAATATGACCTCTTTCGTGATCAGCACACATTTGTATTTCATCTATTGCAACAAAATCTAAATATTTATTGATAGGCATAGACTCAACTGTACAAAGAAAATATTTTGCATTAGGAGGAATAATTTTTTCTTCTCCAGTAATTAAAGCAACTTTGGTAATATTTACTTTCTTTATAATTTTGTCATAAACTTCTCGTGCTAATAATCTTAACGGAAAACCAATCATACCAGAGTCAAAAGAAAGCATCGTTTCAATTGCAAAATATGTTTTTCCGGTATTCGTAGGACCGAGAACAGCAGTGATTTTATTTTTTGTCATTTCTATTTATGGTATCTTCAATTTTTTTTCTACCAGATGTTGTTATTGATAAAGAACAAAAATAGGTTAAAACATGACCGAATCGAAAGGGAAAAGTTCTCATTTGTCTTTTTTCTTGCTAGTAGGTTAACATAATTAAAAATAATTATGTATTAATTTTTTAATAAAAATATGAATAAAAAATTGTGGGAAGCCTCATTTGAACAAAAGAGGAATTCTCTTTTATATAAGTATGAAAAATTTATTTCGAAAAAATTTAATAGAAATTTTAATCATAAATATAAAAATATTTTAAACTGGAGTATAAAAAATTCAGAAGATTTTTGGAGTTCTGTCTGGGATTTCTCTAAAGTAAAAGGTATAAAAAGTAATTATAAAATAAAAAAATCTAATATATTCTATAAAAATATTTTCTTACCTAAATCTAAATTAAATTTCGCTGAAAATTTGTTATCCAAAAATAATAAAGATAAAGCTATAACTTTTATAAGTGAGAATGGATTTAGAGAGGAAAAGAGCTGGCAACAATTAAATAATAATGTAAGTAAAGTTTGTAAATTTTTAAAAAAAATTAAAATAAAAAAAAAAGATAGAGTTGCAGCATATTTAGTAAATTCTACAGAAACAGTTGAAGCATTTCTTGGCACTATAACCCTAGGAGCAACATGGTCATCATGTTCTCCAGATTTTGGTGTTAAAGGTGTAATTGAAAGATTTTCTCAAATTAATCCTAAAGTTTTATTTATTGTAGATAAATATTACTACAATGGAAAAATGATTAATGTTTTAGAAAGATTACCTGAAATTATTAAAAAAATAAAATCTATTAAATACATTGTAGTTGTTAATTATCCCGGTAAAAAATATACCACCAAAGAATATAAATTTAAAAAAGTAAATATATTTAAGTGGAATGAAATAAAAAAATTTAGATCTGAAAAAATTAACTTTTCAAAGTTTGATTTTGAACTTGAACATGTCATACTTTATTCAAGTGGAACTACAGGAAAACCAAAATGTATTTGTCATAGAAGTGGAGGTGTCTTGCTTCAACATAAAAAAGAACACCAGCTACATTGTAATATTAAAGAAAATGATAATGTTTTTTATTTCACGACATGTGGCTGGATGATGTGGAATTGGTTGATTAGTGCGCTTGCCTCTAAGGCATCTATAGTTTTATTTGATGGTTCGCCTATGTATAAAAAAGAAGATTTATTATTAAAAATTGCTGAAAAAGAAAAAATTACTTTATTTGGTGTGAGTGCAAAATATATTGATGCTCTTAACAAATCAAAACCTTTATTAGAATATAGATATAAATTATCTAAGCTAAGAACAATTTGTTCGACCGGGTCACCTCTATCAAAAGAAGGGTTTGAATTTATTTATAAAAATATAAAGCAGAATGTTCATTTGTCATCTATATCAGGAGGTACGGATATTATTTCATGCTTTGTATTAGGTAATTTATTTGAACCTGTTATTGCTGGAGAAATACAAAATAAAGGACTAGGCATGGATATTGATATTTTTAATGATAAAGGAAAATCTATAAAGAATAATAAGGGTGAACTGGTTTGCAAAAATCCTTTTCCTTCAATGCCATTAAAATTTTGGAATGATAAAAATGATACTAAATATAAAAACGCATATTTTAATGAATTCTTTAATATATGGCATCATGGTGATTATGCAGAAATGAAAAAAAGTGGAGGCTTCATAATTCATGGGAGGTCAGATACTACGCTTAATCCAGGAGGTGTAAGACTAGGAACCGCAGAAATATATTCTGTAGTAGAAAAGTTTACAGAAATTAAAGAATCTATCGTAGTAGGTCAAGCGTGGGATAATGATATTAGAATAATTTTATTTATTGTTTTATATGAAAATTATGAATTAGATGAAAATTTGTTACAAAGACTTAGGATGCAAATTAAAAAAGAAGCTTCTCCCAGACATGTACCAGCTAAAATAATATTAGTTGGTGATATTCCCAGAACTAAGAATGGTAAAATAGTTGAATTAGCTGTTAAAAATATAATAGAAGGAAATGAAATTAAAAATAAAGAGGCATTAGCAAACCCTGAAGTTTTAGAACAATATAAAAACTTAAAGGAGCTAACTTACTAAATGTTAAAAAATATAGTTAAAGGTTTAAAACCATCATCTACTTTAAAGATTAATGAAATTTCTAAAGATTTAGAAAATAAAGGTAAAAAAATTTTTAAATTTGGTTTTGGTCAATCTCCATTTCAAGTTCCACTAGATATTATCAATGAATTAAAAAATAATTCTCATCAGAATAAGTATTTGCCAGTACAAGGTCTTAAAGAGCTTAGAGAAGCTGTAGCAAAATATACGTCAACTAAAAAAGATTATATTTATAAGCCTGAAAATGTGATCATTGGGCCTGGTTCAAAAGAGCTAATGTTTCTACTTCATACTCTTTTTGATGGAGATATTTTACTGCCAGTTCCAAGTTGGGTTTCTTATGCTCCGCAAGCAATAATTGGTAGAAATAAAATTCAATTAATAGAAACAAAAAGAGAAAATAATTGGTTTCCAACAACCACGGATATTGAAAAAATTATTTTAAAAAATAAGAGTAAAAATTATTTATTATTTTTAAACTCACCAAATAATCCTTCTGGACAAATTTGTAAAAATTTAGAAGAACTTAGTGAGATTGTTAAAAAATATAATTTAATTATTTTATCTGACGAAATTTATTCAGAGTTAAGTTTTGAAAATGAATTTAAATCAATTTCTAATTTTTGTCCTGAAAAAACTATTATTAGCACTGGTCTTAGTAAGTGGTGTGGTGCTGGTGGATGGAGATTGGGACACTTTATAATTCCATCTACTTTAAATGATTTAAAAGATACGATTAATGTATTAGCCAGTGAAACATTTTCATCCGTTAGTGCGCCAATTCAATATGCTGCAGTTGCTGCTTATACGGGAGATCATAGCAAATACATAAGCATTTCTAAAAATATTCTTAAAGCAGTTGGCAATTATGTTTATGAAAATTTAAAATCAAATAAAATTTTAATTAACAAACCCCAAGGTGGCTTTTACCTTATGCCAGAATTTTTAAATAAAAAATTTATTACTTCATCTGAAATGTGTGACAATATTTTAAAAGAAACAGGGGTTGCAATGTTGCCAGGATCAGATTTTGGTTTCGATGGAAAAAAAATGTTAGCAAGATTAAGTTTTACTGATTTTGATGGTGAAGAATTTATGAAGCAAACCCAAAATGAACAAAAAATTGATAAGAATATGATTTTAAAATTTGCCCCTAAGATTGTTGAGGGTGTAGATAAGTTAAAGAAATGGTCAGAATCAATATAAAATATCTCCTATACATACCCCATTAATTGCTGTTAAAATTAATTAATAAAAATAACGATATATAGAGGAGAGAACATGAAAAAAATAATAACGTCTCTATCAAGCGCTCTACTGATTTTAGTTGCATCTTTATCTTTTATAGGTGTTGCGAAGTCTGCAGAGTTCTTCACGATAGGAACTGGAGGTCCAACAGGTGTTTACTTTCAAACTGGTAATGCCATTTGTAAAATGTTACACAAATCTGCTATTTCTAAAGAACATGGAAGAAAAAAAGGTATAGATAAAGCTTATAGATGTACAGCGCCATCAACTGGTGGTTCTAATTATAATATTGGTCAAATTGCAGCTGGAGAATTTCAATTCGGTGTTGCACAATCTGATTGGCAATTTCACGCTTCAAATGGTTCTAGTAAATGGGAAGGAAAAAAATTTGACGGTTTAAGAGCTGTATTTTCTGTTCACAATGAACCTTTTCAAATTTGGGCAAGAAAAAAAGCAAAGATTAAAGATTTTGCTGGATTAAAAGGAAAGGTAGTTAATATTGGTAATCCTGGTTCTGGACAAAGAGGAACTATGGAGGAACTTATGAAAGCTAAAGGTGTTGATAATAGTTTTTTTAAATCAACTACTGAATTAACTTCATCTGAGCAAGTAAAAGCTTTGTGTGATGGTAAAATTGATGCTTTTGGATATTCTGTAGGATTTCCAAATGGTGCTATGGAACAAGCAGCAACTTGTGCAGCTAAAGCCTCACCTATTAATTTAACTGGACCTGAAGTTCAAGGTCTAATTGATGGAGCAGCTTATTATGCAAAAGCTGTAATTCCTAAAGGAACTTACACAGGACAGAAAAAAGATGCCACTACTTTTGGTGTTAAAGCTACTGTAGTAACAAGTAATGCTGTTGAGGCAGACCTTGTTTATTTAGTGGTAAAAGCAGTATTTGAAAACTTTGATGATTTCAAAAAACAACATCCTGCTTTCTCTTCACTTAAAAAAGAAGATATGATTGCTGATGGTTTATCTGCTCCGCTTCATGAAGGTGCTAAGAGATATTATAAAGAAGCTGGATTAATGTAATCTAGTTACTTAATTAAATTAAAAGGCCTGATTTTTATCGGGCCTTTTTTTTATAATAAGGTATCATTTTTGAAATGAATCAAAGTATTAAAGAAAAAATAAAAAGTAAGATTAACGAAGATCTATCTCCAACAAGAAATATCACTGGATTACATTTAAAAATTGTTGCTGCAATTGCAATTATTTGGTCATTATTTCAGCTTTGGTATGCTTCACCATTTCCTTTTATGTTTAATATTGGAATGTTTAAGGGACTTCCAGCTAGGGCTATTCATTTAGGTTTTGCCTTAACTTTAGCTTTCTTAATTTATCCAATATCTAAAAGAAAAAAAATTTCTATATTCGATATATTTATAAGTATCATTGCAGCTTTTTCATGTCTCTATATCTATTTTTTTTATGATCAACTAGTTGATCGTGGAGGTGTGCTTTTAAATGTTTCATTAAACCAAAATTTTAATTTACCTGTTGAATTAATTATTGGAAGTTGTGGTATTTTAATTTTGCTTGAAGCTACAAGAAGAGCTATAGGCTTACCACTCGTTATAATAGCAACTTGTTTTTTATTATTTTCTTACTATGGAAGATATGCTCCCGAAATAATTTCACATGGAGGACTTTCACTAAATAGATTAGTTGGATTTCAATGGCTTGATCAAGAGGCAATATTTGGAATTCCAATTGGTGTTTCTGTAGATTTTATTTTTTTATTTGTTTTATTTGGTGCTCTTTTAGAAACAGCTGGTGGTGGAAAATATTTTTTAGATCTTGCATTTGCAATGGTAGGAAAGATGAGAGGCGGACCTGCGAAAGCAGCAATTTTGGGCTCTGGTATGACGGGTTTAATTTCAGGGTCTTCAATTGCAAACACAGTAACAACAGGAACTTTTACAATTCCCATAATGAAAAAAACTGGTTTTTCAAAGGAAAAAGCTGGTGCAATTGAAGTTTCATCTTCAGTAAATGGTCAGATTATGCCACCAGTTATGGGTGCTGCAGCATTTGTTATGGCTAGTTTCATTGGTGTTACTTATTTTGAGGTTGTTAAGCATGCTTTTTTACCTGCAATAATTTCTTATATTGCATTATTTTATATTTCTCACCTCGAAGCTTTAAAATTAAATCTAAAAGGAATGGATGACGCTGATGTTCCTAATTTAAAGAAAACATTTTTATCAGGAGTTCATTTCTTAATACCAATTTTTGTTTTGATATATATGTTAGTCTATTTAAGATTCACCGCTTCTTATTCTATTTTTTATGCTACAGTTTCGTTAATTTTTGTAAATTTAATTCATTTATTAATTAAAGACTCTAATTCTAAAGAAGCTCTTAAAGAGTGGTTTAATCAAACTATAGTAGGTTTTGAAAAGGGTGCATTGAATATGGTTGGTGTAGGGATAGCAATTGCAACTGCAGGCATCATTGTTGGAGCGGTTGGATCAACTGGCTTAAGTACAAATTTAATTATAGTTATAGAGTCTATTGCGAAAGATAACGTTACAATCTTACTATTTCTAACTATTATTTTATGTTTGTTGTTGGGTATGGGTTTGCCTACAACTGCAAATTATGTTGTAGTTGCGTCGTTAATGGCAACAGTTTTGGTTGATGTTGGAAATGCTTCTGGGTTTATTTTTCCACTTATAGCAGTTCATTTGTTTGTATTTTATTTTGGCTTAATGGCTGATGTAACTCCGCCTGTGGGACTAGCTTCCTATGCTG
>CACGJS010000030.1 GCA_902573385.1 uncultured Pelagibacteraceae bacterium
ATTTTTTACAAACAAGTAATAAGATATTGGTATAGAAAAAAGCACAAGTAATGGCGTGATTAAAATAACCCATAATGGAGGATGATCTGTACTTAGTGGAATTAAAAATTTAATTGACTCTCCCCAAAAATTATTTTGATCTCCATGAAAAATAAATAAATCTTTAAATAAAAATCCTGCAAAGATTGCTCCTATAGAAAGTATTATCAATGGTAAGAGCATTATCAAAGGAGACTCGTGCATTTCATCAATTTTAAGATTTTTATTGTTATATGATCCATGAAATGTTTTAAAAATTAGTCTCCAAGAATATATCGAGGTTAATAAGGCAGTTAAAATTCCAAAACCTGCTGCATAATAGCCAACTGTATTACCTCTAAGATAAGCAAACTCAATAATTGCATCTTTTGAATAAAAGCCTGAAAGGAAAGGAAAACCTGTTAGAGCTAATGTCCCAATAATCATTAAAATCCACGTATAAGGTAGCTTTTTGTATACAGCACCCATTTGATTAATGTTTTGTTCATCTTTAAAGGAATGAATTACAGATCCTGATCCCAAGAAAAGTAAGGCTTTAAAGAAAGCATGAGTAAATAAATGAAACATGGCAACATTATAAGCACCTACACCTGCTGCAAAGAACATATAACCTAATTGACTGCATGTTGAATATGCAATTATTTTCTTTATATCAGTTTGAACAAGCGCAACTGTAGCTGCAAAAAAAGCTGTGGACATTCCAATTATAGTAATAATATTCAAAGCTAATTGAGAATATTCAAAAATTGGAGAACATCTAACAACCAAAAAAACTCCAGCTGTAACCATAGTAGCGGCATGAATTAAAGCAGAAACAGGTGTTGGACCCTCCATAGCATCAGGTAACCAGGTATGTAAAAAAATTTGTGCAGATTTACCCATAGCTCCCACAAATAAAAGTATACAAATTAAATCTATTGCTTTTAAATGTAGTCCAACAAACAATAATTCTTTATCAATAATTTGAGGAATTTGATCAAACACTTCAGAATAATTCAATGTTCCGAAAAGATAAAAAATTAAAAAAATACCTAACGCAAAACCAAAATCTCCTACTCTGTTTACTACAAAAGCTTTTATTGCAGCGGCATTTGCTGAGTCTTTTTTAAACCAAAAACCAATTAAGAAATATGAACAAAGACCAACACCTTCCCAGCCAAAAAATAATTGTAGAAAGTTATCTGCTGTTACTAAAGTCAACATTGCAAATGTAAAAAGAGATAAGTAAGCCATAAATCTAGGCTTATGAGGATCATGTGCCATATAACCGACAGAATAAATATGGACTAGTGAGGAAACTAAGGTAACAACAACAAGCATTACAGAAGACAAGGCATCAACTTTAATAGACCAATTTATATTTAAGGTTCCAGAGTTAATCCAAGTAGCAATAACAACATTGCTTTCATAGTTATCAACAATAACTTGATAAAATAAAACTAATGATAAAAAAGCAGAAATTAAAACAAATAAACTTGTGACTATTTCTGAATTTCTATCACCAATATATTTTCCAAAGAAACCAGATACAATAGATGCTAATAATGGAAGGAATAATAATGAAATTTCCATATTATCCTTTCAAACTATTTATCTCTTCAACTCTAATTGTGGATGAATTACGATAATAAACAACTATTATTGCTAAACCAATAGCTGCTTCTGCTGCAGCTACAGTTAATATGAAGAGAGTAAAAATTTGACCAGTCAAATCATTTAAAAAAATAGAAAAAGCAACAAGATTAATATTAACTGCTAATAAAATAAGTTCAATACTCATTAATATTACAATGATATTTTTTCTATTTAAAAATATACCCACGATACCAATCGTAAATATTATTGCACCCAACATGAGATAATGTCCCAAACCTATATCAATCATCAATCTTAACTCCCTTATTTTTTTCAACTTCTATCATCTCTACACTGTCAGATCTTTCTCTCGATATTTGGTTAAAATAACTCTGACTTTTAACTTCAGTATTTTTGATGAAAGTAAGAACAATTGCACCTATCATTGCAACTAACAGAATCATCCCACTTAATTGAAAAATATGAATATAGTCAGTATATATAACATAACCTATTGAATGAGTATTGCTTACATCCTTATTTAAAGTTAGTGACATAGCAGTAATTAAATCTGGTTTGTACTTCCATCCTCCAACTACGATTATTAATTCAAAAAATATAATCATGCTAATAATTATACCTATTGGTATGTGTCTTGAAATTTCTCTAGAACTAAACCACTGATTCTTTTGTTGTGCTACATTAAGCATCATAACTACAAATAAAAATAAAACTGCTACAGCTCCAACATAAACAATTAACATTATCATCCCTAAAAATTCTGCACCAATCATTATAAATAAACATGAAATACTAATGAAATCTAATATTAAAAAGAAAACAGAATGTACGGTGTTTTTTGATACAGTAACCATGATTGCAGAAATAATTGCTATTAATGAAAAAGTATAAAAAAAAATTGAATGAGCTATCATAATAATTATCTGTATGGTTTATCTGCTTTAATATTTGCAGCTAAAACATTTTCCCATCTATCACCATTATCTAATAGTCTTTCTTTATTATAATAAAGTTCTTCTCTAGTTTCTGTAGAGAATTCAAAATTAGGACCTTGAACAATAGCATCTACTGGGCATGATTCTTCACAAAGACCGCAATAAATACATTTCATCATATCAATGTCATATCTAGTAGTCTTTCTACTGCCATCTTCTCTTTCAGTAGATTCAATAGTGATTGCTTGAGCGGGACAAACTGCTTCACACAATTTACATGCAATGCATCTCTCTTCTCCATTGGGATATCTTCTTAGAGCATGCTCTCCTCTAAATCTTGGGCTAATTTTACCTTTTTCAAAAGGATAATTAATAGTTTTCTTTGATTTAAAAAATTCTTTTATAGCTAAAATTAAACCGCTTAAAAAATCTAATAAAAAAATTGTTTTTAAAATTCTTGATATTTTCATAATTAAATATTTGGTAATTTGTCAAAATAAATTAAATAACTTGAAGTAAAAACAACCCAAGTTAATGATAAAGGTAAAAATATTTTCCAGCCAAGTCTCATTAATTGATCGTAACGATATCTTGGTACTATAGCTTTTACTAAAGCAAAAAGAATAAACAAAAACAATATTTTAAAAATTAACCATATAGCACCAGGTATTATGGTAAAAGGGTAAATATTTATTGGTGATAACCATCCGCCTAAAAATAGTATAGAACCCATAGCACACATTAATAATATGTTTGCATATTCACCCAACCAAAACATCGCATACATCATTCCAGAATATTCTGTTTGGTACCCAGCAACTAACTCTGCTTCAGCTTCTGGTAAATCAAAAGGAGGTCTATTTGTTTCTGCTAGTGCTGAAATAAAAAAAATAACAAACATTGGGAATAAAGGGATTACAAACCAAATTTTTTTTTGTGCTATTACAATGTCGCTAAGATTTAATGATCCCACACACAATAAAACGTTAATAATAATAACTCCAATAGAAACTTCATAAGATACCATTTGAGCTGCTGATCTTATTGCTCCTAGAAAAGGATATTTAGAGTTAGAAGCCCATCCACCCATTATAATTCCATAAACTCCTAACGATGACACTGCAAATAAATAAAGTATACCCACATTAATATCGGCTAAAACATATGTATCACTAATAGGAATTACAGCCCATGATATTAAAGCTAATGTCATTGTGATAATTGGAGCTAATATAAAGATTACTTTATTAGAAGTTGAAGGAATAATTATCTCTTTAAATAAGTATTTTAAAGCATCAGCTAAAGACTGTAATAAACCAAACGGTCCAACAACATTAGGGCCACGTCTTTTTTGCACAAAAGCCCAAACTCGCCGATCTAACCAAACTATCATTGCTACAGCAACTAAAACAGGAATTAATAAAAAAAGAATTTTATACGTTTCTAAAAAAATTATATTAATATAGTCTAGCATATCTAACTTTCTGTTCCTGTTTTTAAAAAGTTTAATTTTTCATTTCTACAATTAAGCATGGTTTTTGAAGAGCGAGCAATGACATTTGAATAATAATAATCAGTATTATTAATCTCAATATCTTCACTAATAAAATTCAAATCATTAACATTTGAAGATTTTTTATTTGATGTATTCTCTTTAAATAATTTTAAATAGTTAAGCATGCTGCTTAAAAGTTCATCTTTATCTTTAAATAATTTTCTATGATTTATTGTATCAGCTAACTCATTTAATATTTGCCAATCTTCTTTAGCTTCACCTGGAGGATAAGTTGCTTTATATGCCTTTTGTAATTTTCCTTCTAGATTAGTATAATAACCATCTTGTTCAGTATAACTAGATCCTGGTAAAATAATATCTGCGATTTCAGCACCTTTATCACCATGACTGCCTTGATAAATTATGAACTCATTTTCTTTTTTAAATTTTAAACTATCTTGTCCTAATAAATAAACTATTTCATATTTGTGATCTTCTAAATTTTTTAAAGTTTCATTTGAACCGTCAATTGTATTAAAAACACCCAAATCAAGACTTCCAACAGTTGATGAATGTTCAGACATTATATTGAGAGAACTCCAATCCATAGAAATTTTTTCATTTTGTTTTAAAAAAGATTTAATAGATTCAAAAATATATTTTCCTGATTTACTAGATAAAGCTGACTGTCCAATAATTATTAAGGGTTTTTTTGAAGATTTAATTATTTTTGATAAATCATGCTGATTTTCAACAATTGCTTTTATAGTATTTGTTCTGCCATCTAGATTTTCATATGGATATGTTAAATCACCTATATCATTTAAAGAAAATATCTTCATTCTATTTTTTAAATATGATTTTCTTATTCTCGCATTTAAAATTGTGGCTTCGTATCTTGGATTTGAGCCTATTAATAAGATAAAATCACTTTCCTCAATTCCATTTATTGAAGAATTAAAAATATAATTTTCTCTATTTTCTGGATTTATATAAGAATGATTATTTCTAAATTCTATATTTTTTGAATTAAGTGTTTTATTAAAAAATTCTTTGAACATATACAGCGTTTCCATATTTGTTAAATCTCCTGTAAATCCACATATTTTAGAACTGTTCGTAGATTTAATTTTAACATTAATTATATTAAATACTTCCTTCCAAGAGGCTTTCTCAAACTTACCGGCATATTTAATATAAGGTGTATCTAATCTTTGTTTTAATAATCCGTCACATGCATATCTTGTTTTATCTGAAATCCATTCTTCATTAATATCTTCATTAATTCTTGGTAGTATTCTTTTTACTTCCCATCCATAAGTATCTACTCTTATATTTGAGCCTACTGCATCCATTACATCTATAGTTTCTGTTTTTTTAAGTTCCCATGGTCTTGCCTCAAAAACATAAGGTTTTGATGTCAAAGCACCTACTGGGCACAAATCTATAACATTAGCAGATAATTCTGACTGCATAGATTTTTCTAAATATGTTGTTATTTGCATATCTTCACCTCTACCAATTGCTCCTAATTCTGGAACTCCTGCTATTTCTGTTGCAAATCTTATACATCTTGTACAATGTATACATCTTGTCATCTGTGTTTTAATTAAGGGTCCCATATTTTTTTCAGAAACAGCTCTTTTATTTTCTTTATATCTGGATTTATCAACACCATAAAACATTGATTGGTCCTGTAAATCACATTCACCACCTTGATCACATACTGGACAGTCTAAAGGATGGTTAGCTAATAAAAATTCCATTACTCCTTTTCTAGCTTTCTCTACTAAAGGTGTATTTGTTTTTATAACCATTCCATCGATAGCTGGCATTGCACAAGACGCTATTGGTTTTGGTGACTTTTCCATCTCAACTAAACACATTCTACAATTACCTGCTATAGATAATTTTTCATGATAGCAAAACCTTGGAATTTCTACTCCTGCTTTTTCGCAAGCTTGTAATACAGTCAGACCTTCATCAATTTCTATATCAATATTATTAACTTTTAATCTAAACATTATCTTTATCTAATAAATGTTGATCAATTAAATATGGAATATCTTTTTTTTTATTAAACATTGGATTTATATTATTTCTTTTTTCTATTTCTTTTTTAAAGTGTTTTAATAAACCTTGAACTGGCCATGATGAACCTTCTCCAAATGCACAAATTGTATGACCAGCAATTTGATTTGTAACATCTTCTAACATATCTATTTCATCTCTTGAAGCTTCACCATTTGTCATTCTTTCAAGCATTCTCCACATCCATCCTGATCCTTCTCTACAAGGCGTACATTGACCACAACTTTCATGTTTATAAAATCGAGCAATTCTTGCCATACATTTAATAATATCTTGATCTTTATTAATTACGACTACACCTGCTGTTCCAAGGCCACTTTTTTCAGTTATCAAAGAGTCAAAATCCATTTTGATAGTTTCACAGATATTTTTTGGTAATAAAGGCATTGAAGAGCCTCCTGGGATGACTGCTTGCAAATTATCCCAACCTCCAGTAACTCCACCTGCATGAACTTCTATTAATTCTTTTAATGGAATACTCATTTCCTCCTCAACGTTACATGGATTATTAACATTTCCAGATATACAAAAAATTTTTGTACCTGTATTTTTAGCTTTTCCTAGTGAAGCAAACCATTTACCACCTTTTCTCAATATAGTTGGTACTACAGCAATAGTCTCTACATTGTTAATTATTGTTGGACATCCATATAAACCTATTATCGCTGGAAAAGGGGGTTTTAATCTTGGTTGGCCTTTCTTTCCTTCTATACTTTCTAATAATGCTGTTTCTTCACCACAAATATATGCACCTGCTCCGTAGTGAATATAAATATCCAAATCCCAACCAGTTCCAGAGGCATCTTTGCCAATTAATTTTTTTTCATAAGCTTCATCTATCGCTGCTTGAAGTTTTTGACCATCTATAAGATATTCTCCTCTTATATAGATATAGCAAACATGTGCTTGAACTGCATAAGATGTTATTAAACAACCTTCAATTAATTTATGCGGTTCAAATCTTAATATATCTCTATCTTTACATGTTCCAGGCTCAGATTCGTCACCATTTATTACTAAGTAATGAGGTCGGGAACCAACTTTCTTTGGTGCAAAAGACCACTTTAAGCCTGTGGGAAACCCAGCACCACCTCTTCCTCTAAGTTCTGAAGTTTTGACTTCATTAATAATCCAGTCTCTACCCTTTTTAATTAGATCTTTAGTATCAACCCAATCACCTCTTTTTTTTGAGGCATCTATATCTGAACCTTTATCATTATATAAATTTTTAAATATCCTATCTTCGTCCTTAAGCATTTTTTAAATCCATAAGTGTTTTTCTATTATTTTCAGGTTCATTATTAACACGTCCTCTATATGAACCAGGTTTAGGTTTTTCACCGCTTAAAACTTTGTCTAAAATTTTTAATGTTTTTTCCTTATCTAAATCTTCATAATAATCATCGTTAATTTGCATCATGGGAGCGTTTACACAGGCACCTAGACACTCAACTTCTGTCCAAGAACATTTTTTATTTTTAGACAATTCATTTTCATTTTTTGATATTTTTTCTTTACAAGCTTCTACTAAATCATAAGCACCTCTAATCATACAAGGTGTTGTAGTGCAGACTTGTATAAAAAAATTTCCTACAGGAGACAAATTATACATTGTGTAAAAAGTAGCTACTTCATAAACTTTTATATAAGGCATATCTAAAAATTTAGCTATGTACTTCATTGCTGCTAATGGAATCCAGTTATCATTCTGTCTTTGTGCTATATAAAGTAAAGACATAACAGCACTTTGTTGCTTACCCTTTGGGTAATTTGCAACAATTTTCTTTGCTGCTTCTAATGATATTAAATTAAATTCAAAATGTTCTGGTTGTTCTTTTGAAGGTCTTCTTAAGCTCATCTATCAACCTCTCCAAATACAATATCTAATGAGCCTAAAACTGCTGGCACATCAGCTAACATATGTCCTTTAATTAAATAATCCATAGCTTGCAAATGAGAAAAGCCAGGTGCCCTAATTTTACATTTATAAGGTTTATTAGAACCATCTGAAATTAGATATACTCCAAACTCACCTTTTGGAGCTTCTACTGCAGTATAGATTTCATCTTTTGTTACACGATAACCTTCTGTAAAAAGTTTAAAATGATGTATTAAAGCCTCCATAGAATCTTTTAATTCATCTTTTGGTGGAGGGCTAATTTTTCCATCTAAAGATTTGATTGGTCCTTTTGGCATTAATGACAGACATTGTTTTATTATATTTATACTTTCTTTCATTTCTTCTATTCTACATAAATATCGATCATAGCAATCTCCATTTTTACCAACCGGTATTTTAAAATTTATTTGATTATAACAATCATAAGGTTGAGATTTTCTTAAATCCCATGGAATGCCAGATCCTCTCATCATTACTCCACTAAATGAGTAATCCAAAACATCTTCTTTGGTTACTATACCTATATCGACATTTCTTTGTTTAAAAATTCTATTATCAGTTAATAATGTTTCAAGATTATCTATAGTTTTAGGAAATGTAGAACAAAATTCTTCAATATCACTATCTAGACCTCTGGGTAGATCTTGGTGTACACCACCAGCTCTAAAAAAATTAGCGTGTAATCTTGATCCAGAAACTCTCTCATAAAAAGTCATTAATGTTTCACGTTCCTCAAATCCCCAAAGAGATGGAGTTAAAGCTCCTACATCAAGTGCCTGAGTAGTAACATTTAAAATATGGCTTAAAATTCTTCCTATTTCACAAAAAATAACTCTTATAAATTGTGCCCTAATAGGAACTTCTATATTTAAAATTTTTTCAATAGCTAAAGCAAAAGCATGCTCTTGATTCATAGGAGCGACATAATCTAGTCTATCAAAATATGGGACTGCCTGCATATACGTCTTATTTTCAATAAGTTTTTCAGTTCCTCTATGTAATAAACCAATATGTGGATCTGCTTTTTCGACAACTTCTCCATTAAGTTCTAATATTAATCTTAAAACACCATGAGCAGCTGGATGCTGTGGACCAAAGTTTAAACTTAAAGTTTTAGTTTTTTTACTCATTATTATTTTTTGATTGTTCTTTAATATATTTTGTTCCTTCCCAAGGACTGTCATAATCAAATTTTCTATAATTTTGTTCCAATTTGACAGGTTCATTAATTACTTTTTTTTTATCTTCGCTATATCGAACTTCAGTGTGTCCTGTTAAAGGAAAATCTTTTCTTAATGGATAACCTTCGAAATTATAATCAGTTAGTATCCTTCTTAAATCAGGATGATCCTTAAAATTAATACCGTAC
>CACGJS010000031.1 GCA_902573385.1 uncultured Pelagibacteraceae bacterium
AAACTGGTTTAAAATCGATTGATAGTTTAGTTCCAATCGGAAGAGGACAACGTGAATTAATTATTGGAGATAGACAAACAGGAAAAACTGCAGTTGCTATTGATGCAATTATTAACCAAAAAAAAATAAATGAATCTGGTGATGAAAAACAAAAACTTTATTGTGTCTATGTTGCTATAGGTCAAAAAAGATCTACAGTAAGACAAATTCAAAAAACTTTAGAAGAAGCAGGTGCAATGGAATATACAACAATTGTAGCTGCTACTGCATCAGATGCAGCGCCACTTCAATTCTTAGCACCATATACTGGATGTGCTATGGGAGAGTTTTTTAGAGATAATGGTATGCACGCATTAATTATTTATGATGATTTATCAAAGCAGGCTGTAGCTTATAGACAAATGTCACTTCTATTAAGAAGACCTCCAGGAAGAGAAGCTTATCCTGGAGATGTGTTTTACCTACACAGTAGATTATTAGAAAGAGCTGCAAAACTTAGTGATGAACATGGTGGGGGTTCATTGACCGCTCTTCCAATAATTGAAACGCAAGGTGGAGATGTGTCTGCATTTATTCCAACTAATGTTATTTCAATTACTGATGGACAAATATTTCTTGAAACAGAATTATTTAATCAAGGAATTAGACCAGCAATTAACGTAGGTTTATCAGTTTCTAGAGTTGGATCTGCAGCACAAACAAAAGCAATGAAAAAAGTTTCTGGTTCAATGAAGCTTGAACTTGCTCAATATAGAGAAATGGCTGCCTTTGCGCAATTTGGATCAGACTTAGATGCATCTACACAACAACTTTTGAATAGAGGTGCAAAATTAACGGAACTTTTAAAACAAAAACAATATTCTCCTATGACAGTTGCCGAACAAGTAATTTCTGTTTTTTGTGGGGTTAAAGGTTATTTGGATGATGTAGAACCAAAAGATATAGCTGACTTCGAAACTAAGATTATTGAAAAATGTAAATCTGAAAAACCAGAAATCTTAGAATCTGTTTTAAGTTCAGGTAAATTAGAAGAAGACACAGAAAAATTATTAGTTGGAGTAATAGTAGATTTTAAGAAAAACTTTAATTCATAAAATATGGCAACTTTAGACGATTTAAAAAAAAGAATAGCAAGTGTAAAGTCTACACAGAAGATCACCAAAGCCATGAAAATGGTTGCAGCTGCCAAACTTAGAAGAGCACAAGAAAATGCTGAAAAGGGAAGACCTTATTCTGAAAAAATGAATAATATTATTCTTAATTTATCTAATGGTATTTCTGATAAAGAAAATGCTCCAAAGTTACTTTCTGGTACTGGCGAAGAAAAAATACACTTATGTATAGTTTTAACATCAGACCGTGGTCTTTGTGGTGGCTTTAATACTAATATAATTAAAAAAGCTAAAGCCTATTTTCAAAAAATATCTGATGAAGGAAAAACTTTAAAAATTATAACTGTAGGCTCTAAAGGTTATGATCAGTTAAAAAGAGATTATGAAAATAATATTATTGAAAAGATATCATTTAAAGATTCAAAAACTATTAACTATTTAGATGCTGAAAAAGTAGGAAAGATGATAATTGAAAGTTTTGAAAAAAAAGAATTTGATGTGTGTACAATTTTTTATAATAAGTTTAAAAATGTAATCACTCAAATACCTCAAGAACAACAAATAATTCCTTTAAAAACTTCTGAAGCAGAAAAAAACTCTTCTGAGGATAATTATGAATTTGAACCAGATGAAGATGAGATTTTAAGCAATTTACTGCCTAAAAATATATCTACACAGATTTTTAAAGCGATGTTAGAAAATTCAGCTAGCGAACAGGGCTCAAGAATGAGCGCAATGGACAATGCGACCCGAAACGCAGGTGAAATGGTTGACAAGCTTACTATTGAGTATAATAGAAGTCGTCAGGCAGCTATTACAAAAGAACTAATTGAAATCATATCAGGAGCAGAAAGTTTATAATTATGAGCAAAGGAAAAATCACACAGATTATTGGAGCAGTAGTAGACGTAAAATTTGATGGAGAGTTACCAGAAATTTTATCATCATTAGAATGTAAAAATGGAGATAATAGATTAGTTTTAGAAGTTGCTCAGCACCTTGGTGAGTCAAGTGTTAGAACAATTGCGATGGATGCTACAGAAGGATTAAAAAGAGGAGACGATGTAACTGCAACAGGCTCTCCTATTCAAGTTCCAGTAGGACCAGAAACTTTAGGAAGAATTATAAATGTAATAGGTGAACCTATTGATGAAAAGGGTGAAGTTAAAACAAAAGAGAAATGGCCAATTCATAGAGCTGCACCTGAATTTAGCGATCAATCAACTGAAACAGAAATTCTAGTTACAGGAATTAAAGTAGTTGATCTATTAGCGCCATATGCGAAAGGTGGAAAAATTGGTCTATTCGGAGGAGCAGGTGTTGGTAAAACTGTACTTATCATGGAATTGATTAACAACGTAGCAAAAGCACATGGAGGATTCTCTGTTTTTGCTGGAGTTGGAGAAAGAACTCGAGAAGGAAATGACCTTTATCATGAAATGATAGACTCTGGAGTTATTAAGCCAGAGGGACCAGGATCAAAAGCAGCACTGGTATATGGACAAATGAACGAACCTCCTGGAGCAAGAGCAAGAGTAGCTTTAACAGGTTTAACTGTTGCGGAATATTTTAGAGATCAAGAGGGACAAGATGTACTTTTCTTTGTTGATAATATCTTTAGATTTACACAAGCAGGATCAGAAGTTTCTGCATTATTAGGAAGAATTCCTTCAGCAGTTGGATACCAGCCTACGCTTGCAACTGATATGGGTAATCTTCAAGAAAGAATTACAACAACTAACAAAGGATCAATTACATCAGTACAGGCAATTTATGTACCAGCTGATGACTTAACAGATCCTGCGCCTGCTACATCATTTGCTCACTTAGATGCAACAACTGTATTATCTAGACAGATTGCAGAAATTGGAATTTATCCAGCTGTTGATCCGCTAGATTCTACTTCTAGAATTCTAGACCCAAGAATAGTTGGAGATGAACATTATAGAGTTGCTAGAGAGGTACAAAAAGTTCTACAAACCTATAAATCTCTTCAAGATATTATTGCAATCTTAGGAATGGATGAACTTTCAGAAGAAGATAAATTAACTGTTGCAAGAGCTAGAAAGATCCAAAGATTTTTATCACAACCATTCTTTGTTGCTGAAGTATTTACAGGTTCTCCAGGAAAATTAGTAGATTTAGAATCTACTATTAAAGGTTTTTCCGCAATTTGTAATGGAGAGTATGATCATTTGCCAGAAGCTGCATTTTACATGGTGGGTACAATTGAAGAAGCCGTTGAAAAAGCAGAGAAAATGGCGAAAGAAGCTGCCGCTTAATGAGTGAAGAGTTTAAATTAGAAATAGTAAATCCTGAACAATCTTTTCTTTTAAAGGAAGATGTAACAGAAGTTGTTATCCCTGCTTTTGAAGGTGAAATGGGCATTCTAAAAGATCATATATCTATTATTTCATTCTTAAAACCAGGTATGATTAAAATTTTTTCCAAGTCAGGAGAAGAAAATTATTATGTTGAAGATGGTATTGTTGAATTTAAAAATAATAATTTATCAGTTTTAACTAGTTCTATTTTTGACGTTAAAAAAGTAGATAAAAATAAAATTGATAAAATGTTAAAACAAGCAGAAGAATACTCTGCTAAAAGTGAAATTACAGATCAAAATAAGTATTTAGTAGACCAAAAAATTGATATTTTAAAAACCCTTAATTAATAATTTTTTTACTTTTTCTTTAACTTCTTGGTAGACATGTAATTTAAAATCTACCACAACATCTGTAATTTGTTCAAGTTCTATCCATTTCCATTCTAGAAATTCAGGTTTTTTTGTTTTAATATCAATTTCATTATCTGATCCTAAAAATTTCATTAAGAACCATTTTTGTTTTTGTCCTTTAAATTTACCCTTCCAAATAATACCCATAAGAGAAGATGGTAAAATATAAGTGATTAATCCATCTAGTTCTTTGATTAACTTGACATTTTCAATACTAGTTTCTTCCTTTAGTTCTCTATAAGCAGCATCTATATAATTTTCACCTGAATTAACGCCACCTTGTGGCATTTGCCAAAATTTTTTTGGATTATCTATTCTTTTTGCAACAAAAACTTTATTATCTTTATTTAAAACAACAATTCCCACTCCACTTCGAAATGGCAAATTTTCATAACTTTTTTTCATAATTATCCGTTGAGAAGTTTTAAAGCGAAATTAAGCTGATTATCAGTTTTAGTATTTAACTTAAAATCTTCTGATTTTTCAAAAATTTCAATATCTGGAATTACTCCAATTTTAGAAATAGATTGTCCTGACGGTAGATAGTATTTTGATATTGTTAGTCTAATAGCGCCTTTGTTTTTTAAAGGGATAATAGATTGTACAGATCCTTTACCAAAGCTACTTTCACCCATTATAATTGCTCTTTTATGATCTTTTAATGCCCCAGCAACTATTTCTGAAGCTGATGCTGAACCGTAATTAATTAAAACAATTAGCGTTTCTCCATCTATTATGTCACCTTTTTTTTGCAAACCATTTTCTATTTTCAGAACTTTTTCTACTTTTTGTAGATACTATTTCACCATCATCTAAAAAATAATCAGCAATTTTAATAGCTTGAGACAAAAGGCCTCCAGGATTATTTCTTAGATCTAAAATATATCCTTTTAAATTTTGTTTTTTAAATTCATTAAAAGAATTTTTTATTTGTATACTACTATTTTCATTAAAAGAGCTTAATTTAATATAGCCAACCTTTTTTTCTAATATTTCAGATTTTACTGATTTAACTTCAATAATTTCTCTTATTATATTAAATATCAACGCTTTTTTAACACCCCTTCTTCTTATGGTAATTTCTATTTCTGAACCTACTGGCCCACGCATAAGTTCAACAGCTTCAGTTAATGACTTACCTTGAACTTGAACACTATTAATTTTTACAATGTAGTCACCTGCTTTAACTCCTGCTTTTGCTGCTGGGGTATCATCAATAGGTGAAATGATCTTAACAACACCTGCTTCCATTCCTACTTCAATACCTAATCCACCAAATTTTCCACTTGTTTCGGTTTGCATATCACTAAACATTTCTGGTGACATATATGCAGAGTAAGGATCCAAGGACTGTAATATACCATTTATAGCTGCATCCATTGTTTTGCCTTGATCAATTTCTTCAACATATTCATTATTTATTTTTTCTAATACTTCTCCAAATAAATCTATTTTATCATAAATATTTTCATTAGTAGCTAAACTTTTATTTATAAAAGAAAAAAAAATAAAAAATATCAATATTATTTTTTTCATATTAATACTTTTTCCTTTGGAATAAATTCAGACCAAATTTTTTCTATTTCATAAAATTTTCTTTTTTCAGGATTAAAAATATGTACGATTACATCCATTCCATCAACTAGTTTCCAGTCATTACTTTCTTTACCCTCTATTTTACAATTTTTAATTCCATTGTTTTTAAACTTTTCTAATACTTGTTCTGATAAAGCTTGTATATGTCTAGAAGATGTACCGCTAGCAATAATCATATAGTCTGCCATTGAACTTTTATTTGAAAGGTCGATACTAATTACATCTAGTGCTTTATTAGAGTCTAAAGTATTTAAAATAATTTTTTTCAGATCTGAAGTTTTATCCATTAATTAATAAAATCTTATCAAATTTTTCTTAATTGAGAAGATGAAATATTGACTTTTTTGAAGTTAATAAATTTTAAATTTTTTTGATTCAAGTGTTTAAATGTTATTGATTTAAGGGATTTTGATTTATATCCATATCGATCAAATACTAAAATGGTACATTTTTTTGATATTAGTCTCCATTTATACCATTTATGAAAATTAATTAAATTATCTGCACCCATAATAAAATTAATATCTAAGAATTTATTTTTTGATAAATGATTTATTAAGTCGATTGTTTTATTTGATTTAATCTTATCTTCATAAAACTTTATTTTAATGAATTTTTTTGAATTAGTAAGTTTTTTTGCAAATTTAATTCTCTGAGTTAAATTTGTATTACTTTTTTTTTTAAATGGACTTTTTTTAGTTATTGCCCAAATAATATATTTTAAATTAAATTTTTTTTTTGCTTTTTCTGAAATTGACAAATGGCCAGTGTGAGCTGGATCAAAAGTTCCACCTAAAATACCAATTTTTTTTTTTTTAGATTTCATTTATTTACGTATTTGGCCATTGCTAGTAATCTCATATTTGTATGAAATTAGTTGCCCCAGTCCTACCGGGCCTCTAGGAGGAAGAGTATTTGTAGATATACCAACTTCTCCACCAAAGCCAAACTCACCACCATCAGCAAATTGTGTTGATGTGTTATGCATTGCTATAGAGCTTTTTATATTTTTTAAAAATTTTTTTGCAGTTTTTTTGTTTTTAGTAATTATCGAATCAGTATGACTAGTACCGTATTTATTAATGTGGTTTATTGCTTCTTTAAAATTTTTGACACACTTTACAGAAATAGTTGCTGATAGATATTCAGTAGCCCAATCTTTTTCTTTGGCTAAATATACTTTACCTTTATAATATTTTTTTAAAAAATGATCTCCATAAATTTTACAATTACTGTTTTCAAGTTTTTTTAAAATCGGATTACAAAATTTTTTAACAATTTTTTTATGTAGTAAAATAGTTTCAGTTGCTCCGCAAATACTAGTATTTCTCATTTTGGCATTATAGACAATATTTGTAGCCATTTTTAATTCTGCATCTTTATCAACAAAGGTATGACAGATTCCTTCTAGATGTCCGATAATAGGTACACTTGAAAACTTTTGAACTCTTTTTACTAAGTTTTTTCCACCACGAGGGATTATTACATCAATATAATTTATCATTTTTGAAAGCATGAAATCTACCATTTTTCTATCTTTAGAATCTACAAATTGAATAAAATTTTCATTTACTTTATTTTCTTTAAGAGCTTTTCTAAAAAGTTTAGCCAAGATTTTATTTGTATTTATAGCTTCAGAGCCACCTTTTAAAATTACAGCATTGCCAGATTTGAAGCACAAACTTGCAACATCTGATGTAACATTAGGTCTGCTCTCATATATTACACCTATAACACCTATAGGTATTGAAATTCTATTTATTTTTAAGCCATTTGGTCTATTCCATTTTTCTAATGTTTTATCAATAGGATCTTTTAATTTAATAATTTTTTTTATTGAGTTTTTAATATTATTTAGTTTTTTTTGATCAAGAGTTAATCTAATAATTAAATTATCTTTCAACTTTTTTTTTATAGCAAAATTTATATCTTTTGCATTTGCACTAAGTATAGAACTCCTTTCTTTTTGTATTAATAAAGAATATTTTTTTAAAACTTTATTTTTTATTTTAGTGTCAATTTTTTCAACAGATGCTTTTCTTGCATTTTTTCCAATTAAATTCATATATTGACTCATATTAAACCTCTACCATATCATCTTTATGAATAACTTCAGATTTTGCAACATATCCTAATAATTTTTCAATTTCTTTAGAATGATGGCCCATAATTTTTATTACTTCATCAGAAGAGAATGAGCTTAAGCCTCTAGCACATTCATAATTTTTCTCATCTAAAACTTTTATATGATCACCTTTTTTAAATTTACCAGAAACTTTTTTTATTCCAGCCGCTAATAGACTTTTACCATTTGAAAGGGCCTGTTTTGCACCATCATCAATAATAAGCTTTCCCTTAGGTGAAATAGAACTAATTATCCATTTTTTTCTTGCATCTAATTTAGAAACTTTAGGTAAAAACCATGTACAGTTATTTTTATCAATAATTTTTTTAATTGGTCTAATTGATAATCCATTTGCTATAGCCATTTGGCATCCTGATAGTTGACAAATTTTTGCAGCATCAATTTTAGTTTTCATTCCTCCAGTTCCATGTTCACTAATACTTTTTGTAGCTATTTTTTCTATTTCTTTATCTATATTTTTTATCTCTTTTAATAATTTACTATTTTTATAAATTTTCGGATTTTGAGTATAGAGACCATCAACATCAGAAAGTAGTATTAGTGAATCAGCACTAGATATCTGTGCAACTCTAGAAGCCAATCTATCATTATCACCATATTTAATTTCTGAAGTGGCTATGCTGTCATTTTCATTAACAATAGGAACAAAATTTAACTCAAATAAATTATCAAAGGTTCTTTTTGCATTAAGAGCTCTTCTTCTTTGTTCTGTATCTTCTAGTGTAAGTAAAATTTGAGATATATTAACTTTTGATTTAGCAAAAGTTTCAGAAAATAAGTTCATAAGTTCAATTTGCCCAATTGAAGCTACAGCCTGGCTTTTATCAAGTTTAAGATTTTTTTTATTTAAATTCAATTTTTTACAACCCATTGCTATTGCTCCCGAGCTGACAATGATAACTTTTTTATCTTTTTTTATTAATTCTCGAATATCTTCTGCAAATCCTGACAGCCATTTTTTTCTAATTTTTTTATTTTTATCAATTAGTAAAGATGAGCCTATTTTAATTACAATTATCTTTGAATTTTTAAGATACATATGAAAGTAACTTAGCTTTAATTTTTGATATAGAGTTTTTCTCCAGAGTTGAAAGTGTTACAACTTCTGTGTCTTTATTTTTAGAAAAATTTTTCATAATTTTTTTTACTTTACTATCATCTAATAAATCAGTTTTATTTAATACTATAATTTCTTTTTTATTGAGAAGCTCTTTACTATAGTTTCTGAGTTCATTTTTAACTTGTTGATATGTATTTTCAAGATCTTCATTAGTAATATCAATTAAATGCATTATAGTTTTGCATCTTTCTATATGTTTTAAAAATTGAATTCCAAGACCAACTCCTTCATGTGCACCTTCTACTAATCCAGGTATATCAGCCAGAGTTATTTCCTTACCATCATAATTAGCAACTCCAAGATTAGGATTTAAAGTTGTAAATTTATAATTAGCTATTTTTGGTGTTGCATTAGTAATTGCAGCTAGTAAACTAGATTTTCCTGCATTAGGTAAACCTACAATACCAACATCAGCAATTGTTTTTAGTTGAAGCCAAATGGTATATTCTTCTCCATTAGTGCCTTTAGTAAATTTTTTGGGAGCTCTATTAGTTGAACTTT
>CACGJS010000032.1 GCA_902573385.1 uncultured Pelagibacteraceae bacterium
ATATTCAACTAATTAATATTTATACTCCTAATGGTAATCCTGTTGATACAGAGAAATATACTTATAAAAACGATTGGCTTGATAGTTTAATTAAACAATTAAAAACTCTTTCAAAAAAAAATGAAAACATAATTCTTGGAGGGGATTTTAATATAATTCCATCAGCAGAAGATGTTTATAATGTAAAAAGTTTCGAAGATGATGCTTTATATCGACTTGAAATCAGAAAAAAATTAAGAGAAATTATCAATTTAGGTTTTCACGATGCTTATAGACATATTCATAATGATAAAGAAGGTTACACATTTTGGGATTATATGAGAGGTGCTTGGCAAAAAAATAATGGAATGAGAATTGACCACTTTTTGGTATCAAATTCTTTACTAAACATAGTTAAAGATGTTAAAATAAACAAATATCCTAGGGGAAAAGAAAAACCTTCAGATCATACACCTATAGAAATTGAATTAACTTAAAGATTTAATTTTGTTAACAAGTTCTTCATTAATATTTCTTGGACCTTTATCTAGTCTATTTTTATGTCTTCTTTCTCCAGGTAGTCTTACTTCACCCATTGATTTCATTTTATCAAAAAATTCATCAGCATGTTTTTGCCAATTTGTTCCAGCTGTTTTATCTGGACAAATTGCTAAAATAAACTCACCTCCACTTGGTGGACCACCGTCGTTATTATCTTTAGCGGCTGTTTCAAAACTAAAATTATCACCAACTAATGCGCCAGCCATTAATTCAACCATCATTGCTATTGCAGAACCTTTATAACCTCCAAATGGTAGTAAGACACCGCCGTCAGCTATTGCTGCTGGATCAGTTGTTTCATTACCTTCTTTAGTTAATCCAGTTCCAAGTGGAACTTTGTGCCCCTCTCTTTTTGCAACTTGAACTTCGCCCATCGCCATTGAAGCTGTTGCCATATCATATACTACTGGAGTTTTTCCAGGACGTGGCCAAGCAAATGAAATTGGATTTGTTCCAAACAATGGTTTGATTGCACCAGCGGGTGCTACTGCAGGCTTGTATGATGTACAAGCAAAAGCCACCAAGCCTTCTTCTGCTAATTTTTCTGTTTCAGGCCACATCGCTGCCATGTGATGAGAATTATTTATTGCAAGTACCGCAACACCATTTTCTTTTGCGGCCTTTGCTAGTTCAGGCAAACCTTTATTCAAAACAACTGGAGCTAAACAATTATTACCCTTAACTTTAATTACTGATGGAGAAACCTTTTGAACTTCTGGTTTTCCTTTACCATTAATTTTTCCACTTTTTAAACCACTTACATAAGCTGGTAATCTAAATAATCCATGAGATAATGAACCGTCACGTTCAGCATTTCTAATTAAATCTGATAGAATAGATGCTGTTTCATCATCACATCCATTTGCTAATAATGTTTTTTTAGCTAAATCAAAAATTTCATCTAATGAAAGGGATACTGTACTCATCCCTATATTAAATATTATTTATGATCAAAGATCAATTTCAAATTAACAGCCTTTGAAAGATTTTGACATGTTGCCAATTAAATTAAAATACAAATCCTTACCTGGGTTAAGGGTTGCTCCCAATGGATCTAAAACACCTGTACTAATATTCATATCTTTTGCAACTGCATTGATTATATCAGGATTAAATTGTGGTTCAGAAAACACACAACTTACTTTGTCATGTTCAATTATTTCTCTAATTTCTGCTAGTTGTTCTGCTCCAGGCATAACATCTGCATTTACAGTGAAAGCACCTAATACATTTACATCAAATCTCTTTTCAAAATATTGATATGCATCATGAAAAACGATCGATTTAAAATCTTTATTTAGTTCAGACTTAACTCTCTTAGTCAGTTTATCTAGATCTTTATGTGCTTTCTTTAAATTAGCTTTATATTTAGAAGCATTCGCTTGATCATTTTCAATTAAATGTTCGGTCATTTCCTCTAATATAACTTTTGCATTCATTGTATCTAACCAAATGTGTGGATCATGTTCTCCGTGAGCGTGACCTTCGTGTCCGTGGTCGTCGTGATCATCCTCTTTGTGGCCATCTTCATCATGTCCGTGGTCATCGTGATCATCTTCTTTATGACCTTCTTTATCGTGATCATCTTCTTTATGGCCATCTTCATCATGCCCATGGTCATCGTGATCATCTTCTTTTTTAGCATGATCGTCGTGTCCATGATCATCATGTTCATCAAATATGTTTCTTTCTCTAAATTTTAATTTATTTAATCCTTTAATTTCGATTAATTCAATTTTTTCAGCTTTTTTAGCAATTGAATTTAATGGTTTTTCTAAAAAATTTTCCAAACCCTCACCAACCCAGAATATAAGATCAGCATCTTGTAACATTTTTGCATGAGATGGTTTTAATGCAAAATTATGAGGTGAAGAATACCCATCAACTATTAAATCAGGTTTACCTACACCATCCATCAAATAACTAGCTAACGAATGAATAGGTTTAATTGAAGTAACTACTTTAATTTCAGCATTCGCTGGTACAAAAATAGTTAAGAATGATAGTATTGATAAGATAAATGGTAATTTTTTAATATTTTTCATATGTTGTATATTTAAGTTGTTATAATATAACACTATGTAATAATATAACATTTATAAGTCAAGGATTTAAATGAGCTCTGATCAAAATATTTTAGTTAAATTAAAAGACGCTGGTTTTCAAATAAATGATAAATGGCTCGTTAAAGGTGTATCACTACAAGTTGAAAAAGGTAAAATAGTTACTCTTATTGGTCCGAACGGATCAGGAAAAAGTACAACTGCTAAAATTGCTTTAGGTATTTATAAAAAAATTGATGGTTCAGTAGAAAAATATACAGATAAAATTGGATATGTTCCTCAAAAAATTTCAATTGATTGGACATTACCCCTTAGAGTTTATGACTTTATGTTACTTACTGAAAATCTTGATGAAGAATCAATTAATAATGCTTTATCACTAACTGGAGTTACTCATCTTAAAAATAAAAATTTAGGTGACTTATCTGGTGGAGAATTTCAAAGAGTATTACTAGCAAGAGCTATATCAAAAAAACCAGAACTATTAGTTCTTGATGAGCCAGTTCAAGGGGTAGATTTTACTGGTGAAATCGCTTTATATGAATTAATTAAAAAAATCTCAGATGAATTAAATTGTGGTATTTTATTAATTTCTCACGACTTACATACTGTAATGAGCGCAACAGATCATGTGGTTTGCTTAAATGGCCATGTGTGTTGTTCAGGGTCACCAATAGATGTAGCAAAAAATAATGAATATAAAGCTTTATTTGGTGAAAAAGCCTCACAAATACTATCAAGATATGAGCATAGACATGATCATGTTCATACAAATGAAGGAGAGATAAAGAAAAATTAAATGTTTGATGATTTTTTTATAAGAGCTTTAATAGCAGGACTTGGAGTTGCGATTGTGACAGGGCCTCTTGGTTGTTTTGTTATATGGAGAAGATTATCATATTTTGGTGATACTCTCTCCCACTCTGCATTACTCGGTGTTACACTAGCTTATTCTATGGAGTTTAATATTGCACTATCAGTATTTATAATTTCATCTTTAATAGCTTTAACGTTAATACATCTTCAAAAAAGAACAAACTTGCCAGGTGATGCTTTGTTAGGTCTTTTGGCTCATTCATCATTGGCAGTTGGACTTGTTGTTATTGGTTTTCTCACTTTTATTAGATTCGATATAATGGGATTATTATTTGGCGATATATTGGCGGTAACAGTTAAAGATATTTTTGTTATTTGGGTTGGTGGAGCTTTAATTCTATTAGTTCTAAAATTAATCTGGAAACCTTTATTCGCGTCTACAGTTAATTATGAATTAGCAGAAGCTGAGGGTTTAAATCCTGATAGAGCCAAAGCAATTTTCACGATCTTAATGGCTGGTATCATCGCTATATCAATTAAAATGGTTGGATTATTATTAATTACAGGGATGTTAATTATACCAGCAGCAATGGCTAGAAATATTTCAGATAGTCCACAGAAAATGGTTGTCTACTCAATCATTGGAGGTTTATTGTCAGTAATATTAGGATTGTTCTCTTCTTTAGAATTCAATACATCTTCTGGACCTTCAATTATAGCGGCTGCTTTATTTTTATTCATACTTTCTTTATTTAATATTAAACAATCAATTAAATTGAAAAATTAATGAGGAAACATTAAAGTACACAAAATGCAAAATCTTTCAAAAAATCAGCAAATTATTTTTGATTTAATTGATAAATCAGCTGAACCACTAAAAGCTTATGCAATACTTTTTAATGTTCAAAAAAAAGGTATTAAAGCTCCATTACAAGTATATCGAGCGTTAGATAAACTAGTTGAAATAGGAAAAATTCATAAAATTGAAAGTAGAAATGCCTTTATAGCCTGCCAAAATTCAAGTTGTCAGGTATCAAAAGCCACTGCATTTTCAATCTGTGAGATCTGTGAAAAAGTAACAGAAATTAGCAGTGCAAGTCTTTCTAAATACTTAACTAATTTCAAAGACAAAGATGGTATGAAATATAGTAAATACAATCTTGAGTTTTTTGGATTATGTAAAAAGTGTAGATAAGTTATTATCTAAAATCAAAATAAAATAAGCTGAAAGGAAAACGTATGTTTATTAAGAAATATCTTAAATGGATAAGTACATTTCTAGTTTTAGTTGGTATTCTATTAACAAACCTTAATATATATCCTTTAAATATATACTTTCACGGATTAGGTGTTGTCGGATGGACTATAGCTGGATTCATTAGCAAAGATAAAGCAATACTTACTAATTTTGGATTACAGATACCGTTATTTGTCATTGGTATTTATAAGGTTGTATTTTAATTTTAAAGTAGACTTTGGTTTTAATTAGTTTATTTATTGACGAATCCTCCGCTAAATTATCAAATCAATAAATTTATACATAGAATTATTTTTCGTCTCAGATTAAATACTCCTTAAGTCAAGAATCAATAGGAACCGAAAACAATAATATAAAGGAGAAAAATGGATTTGACTTTAATATACACGGTTGTAGGGTTTGCCCTTGCCGGTTATAGCGTAATCGCTAACGACTCAATTCAAACACTAGGTACATTTATTGCTTCAAAAAAGAAGTGGTTTAAATGGTATGTACTTGCAGGATCTGCTTCAAGTGTAATGATTATAGCTTTAGCATGGGGATGGTATTCATATGATGGTGATATTTCATATGGAAGATTAACTAGAATTCCTTATCAAGAAATTCAATGGTATCATGCGGTGGCACCTGCAATACTATTATTATTAACAAGGATTGGAATACCTGTATCAACAACCTTTTTAGTTCTTTCAGCATTTGCTTCAACAGTTGTGCTTGAAAAAATGTTAATGAAAAGTGTAGTTGGTTATGGTTTAGCAGCAATGGTTGCTTACATAGCCTGGATAGCTGTATCAAAATTCATTAATGAAAAATTTGATGAAGTAGATGACAAATGGATAGGATTTTGGAGGAATGCTGTTTGGGTTTCATCAGGTTGGTTATGGTGGGTTTGGTTATCTCACGATGTAGCAAATATTGCAGTGTATCTTCCAAGACAACTTGATATTACAATACTGCTGATTGTAATGGCATATTTTACTATTTTGCTATTTTACATCTTCTACATTCAAGGTGGACGGATCCAAGCAGTAGTTTTGGAAAAAACTGGAACTAGATATGCAAGATCAGCTACAATTATCAATGTAATTTATGCTGCTGTTTTATTCTACTTTAAGGAACTAAACGATTTACCAATGTCAACAACATGGGTATTCGTTGGTTTGTTATGTGGAAGAGAACTTGCAATTTCAACTATGAACAAAGATTATAAGTTTAAGTACGTTTTCCCATTAATTGGTAAAGACTTTCTTAAAATGATCTTTGGACTAAGTGTTTCAGTTGGAATTGTTTTAGCAATCCACTACATAATTATTCCAAATAATTGGTTTTAAATATATTTTGTGGTCGTGTTAATTATTTAACACGGCCATAAACATCCTGAAATCTTACAATATCTGTTTCTTTTAAAATTGAGCCTACTTGAGCCTCAATTATTTTTACTGGTTTTTTATATGGATTTTCTATTCGATGAACTGAACCTAAAGGAATAAAGATAGTTTCATCAGGTTTCATTGTAAAATGTTTTTTGTTTAGTGTAATTTTAGGTTTACCTTGAGTAACTACCCAATGTTCAGCTCTATGATGATGTTTTTGAAGACTTAATATACCTTTAGATTTTACATATAGTTCTTTAATTAAGAATTCCTTACCATTGAATAGATTTACATAGCTACCCCAAGGTCTATGAAATACATTCTTCTTTTTAAAATAATGTCTTTTATTTCTTCCATACATCTTACAGATTTCTTTCCAAGAACCTAAATCAGACCAAGGAATATTTAATTTGATCGCATTTATATCTTTAGTTTTTTCTAATATTGCATAGTCAAAAGACTTGGCTGTTGCTTTAGTAAATGCTTGTTTGTTAAGATAATACACACTACTTTTATATTTTGCTTTTGTTACAGCTTTGTTACAGTTTCGGTAAATATTTGGCTGGTATTTCTTAAAATTATTAATGATTGAGTCTTTTCTTAAATAAAACATACCAGAATTCCAATAACCTTTTTTACTGATTATTTGTTTAGCTTTAGCTTCTTTGGGTTTTTCTATAAATCTAGTTACTTTAGTATTTTTTGTTAAAAAATATCCAAATTCACTAGAAGGCATTGTGGGTTTAATCCCAAATATAAAGATATTATTATGAGTGAGTTTCTTTTGATTTTTTTTGATAGCTTTATTGAATAAACCAACCTTCTCTATTAAATGATCAGCTGCTAAAAATATTAGTGGTTGTTCATTTGGAATATCCTTAATTAAAGCCGTACTTAATATAGCTGGCGCTGTATTTCTTTTAGCGGGCTCAAGGATAATCTTAAATTTTCTTATCTTGTGTTTCTTTAAATGCTGTTTAACTTGTTTTAAATATTTAGAGTTTGTACTTATAATGGGTGCATCAAAGATAGAAGCTTTTACTCTCTCAAGAGTTTTGCCTAGCAAAGTCCAATTACCAAAATCTATAAACTGTTTAGCTTGATGTTTTTTAGCATTTGGCCAAAGTCTAGTTCCTGCACCACCACATAAAATAACTGGGCGAATTTTCATTAAATTTTCGAGTAGTCCTTAACTTCTTTTTTCTTACCTGGATGAGTTGGTGCTCCTAAATAAGCTGGTCCAACTGTTTGGGCGTATTTCCAAAGTGTACCAGATCCGAAATCAGATTTTCTAGCTTTCCATTTTCTTCTTCTTGAAGCTAATTGAGCTCTTGTTAATCGAACATTAATTGTTCCCTTCTTGGCATCTATGTCAATCATATCTCCATTACGTAATAAAGCTATAGGACCTCCTAGAGCTGCCTCAGGACCCACATGGCCTACACAAAAACCTCTAGTAGCACCAGAGAACCTTCCATCTGTTATTAAAGCTACCTTCTCTCCTTTGCCTTGACCATAAATTGCACCAGTTGTAGAAAGCATTTCTCTCATACCTGGTCCACCTACTGGTCCTTCGTATCTAATAATAATTACATCACCATCTTTATATTTTTTGCTTTGAACTGCTTTCATTGCACTTTCTTCATTATCAAAACATCTTGCTCTTCCAGTAAATTGTAATTTCTTTAATCCAGCAATTTTAACAATTCCTCCATCAGGAGCTAGATTACCTTTTAATCCAACTACACCGCCGTCAGGTGATAATGGTTTGTTATATGCTCTTAAAACTTTTTGTTTTGTATTAAATTTAACTCCTCTTAAATTTTCTTTCATAGTTTTACCAGTAACAGTCATACAGTCACCATGAATATAACCACCATCATAAAGAGTTTTTAATAACATTGGTACACCACCAGCTAACCACATATCTTTTGCAACATATTTTCCACCTGGTTTTAAATCAGCAAGATAAGGAGTTTTTTTAAATATTTTTGCAACATCCATTAAATCAAACTTAATTCCTGCTTCATTTGCAATTGCAGGTAAATGTAAGGCAGCATTAGTCGAACCACCTGTTGCTGCAACAATTGTTGCGGCATTCTCTAAAGCTTTTCTTGTAACAATATCTCTTGGTTTAATTCTTTTTGCTAATAATTCCATTACCATTTTACCACTAGCTTTGGCGTATTTGTCTCTTTCTTCATATGGAGCTGGAGTACCTGCTGAATAAGGTAATGCTAATCCTATTGCTTCAGATACACAAGCCATCGTATTTGCTGTAAACTGTCCACCACAAGCTCCTGCACTAGGACAAGCTACTAATTCTAATTTTCTTAATTCTTTTTCTGACATTTGTCCTGATGAATGTTTTCCAACTGCTTCAAAAACATCAACAACAGTTACATCTTTTCCTTTATATCTACCTGGAAGTATCGAACCACCATAAATAAAAACACTTGGAACATTTAATCGAACCATTGACATCATTAATCCAGGTAAAGATTTATCACAACCTGCTATACCTACTAATGCATCATAGCAATGACCTCTAACTGTAAGTTCAGCAGAGTCAGCAATTACCTCTCTTGAAATTAATGATGACTTCATTCCTTCGTGTCCCATTGCGATACCATCTGTAACAGTAATCGTACAAAATTCTCTTGGTGTGCCACCAAAAGCTCTAACACCTTTTTTAACAGACTGAGCTTGTCTCATTAAAGCAATATTACAAGGAGCTGCTTCATTCCATGTTGATACAACTCCAACAAAAGGTTTTGAGACATCTTTCTCCGTTTCACCCATTGCATAATAAAAAGATCTATGAGGAGCTCTATCTGGACCTAAAGATGTATGTCGACTTGGTAATTTCTTCTTATTAAATTTTCTCATTATAAGCTTTCAATAGTTAATGATATTTTTTTGATATCATCTTTTAGATTACTATAGTTAGTTTTTTCTTGTTCAACAATATTCTTTGGTGCTCTATCTGTAAATCCTTTATTAGATAATCTATGAGATATCTTGTCCATTTCTTCTTGATATTTGTTCTGTCTTTTAACTAAATTTTCTTTTATTAAATTTAGATCAACATTTTCGTCAAAATATATCTTAAATATATCACCAGAAATAACTAGAGTAGCTGATGGTTTTTGT
>CACGJS010000033.1 GCA_902573385.1 uncultured Pelagibacteraceae bacterium
AATGTAGTTTCCTTTTTTTATTTTTTTTAATAATATAAGATAAGTTTAAAAGTCCCCATTCTTCTGTTTTGACTATTTTTCCTTTATTTTTTTCAACTATTTTTGAATATTTTTCAGTTAATTGTTTGATTTGGCTAGGACTGGTATCTTGTCTTGCTACAATAGTATGTTCGTATAAATTCATATTTGTTCTTTAATAAAAAGTGAGGATATACTATTATAATTCTTTAATTACAACACTTAAAACCATAATAAAATTTAGATATTTAAATGTTTTCTGTTATTTTTCCAGGTCAGGGATCTCAATTAGTTGGTATGGGCAAAGACTTATACAATAAGTATAATTTAGTGCAAAATTTGTTTAAAGAAGCAGATGAAACTCTTAATTTTTCATTATCAAAGTTAATTCTTGATGGACCAAAAGAAGAATTAAATTTAACAGAAAATACACAACCTTCAATATTTTTATTAAGCTATTCAATTTTTAAACTTGTCAAAGAAGAATTTAATATAAACTTAAATAAAGCAAATTTTTTTTCAGGTCACTCACTTGGAGAATATTCTGCTTTAGCTTCTGCAGGTGCTCTGTCTTTTTCAGATACTTTAAAAATATTAAAAGTTAGAGGAAAAGCTATGCAAAACTCTGTTCCAATAGGAATAGGAGGGATGGTTGCAGTTTTGGGAACAGATATAAAGAATATAGAAAATATTATTGAAGAAAATAAAAATAAGTATGAGTGTTTTATTGCAAATGATAATTCGAAAGGCCAAATTGTTTTAAGTGGCAATGTAACTGACCTTGAAAAAATGATGATAGATTTAAAATCAAAAAATATTAAAAATATTAAACTACCAGTAAGCGCACCTTTTCATTGCAAATTAATGAACAAGGCAACAGTAGTGATGAATAAAGAAATTTATAAACTTAATTTTGAAGAACCTAAGAATACACTTATCTCTAATGTTACTGGAAAAGAAATATATGATTCTAATGAGCTAAAAGATTTATTAGTAAAACAAATTGAAAGTAGAGTACGTTGGAGAGAAAGCGTTCTATTAATGATTAATAAAGGGGTTAGTCAATTTATAGAAATTGGACCAGGTAAGGTTTTATCAGGTTTAATAAAGAGAATAGATAGCAATGTGAAAGTTAGTGCAATAAATACTGAAGAAGATATAAAGTTAATTAATATAAATGAGTAGTTTAAAAAATAAAAATATCATTGTTACTGGTGCCTCAGGTGGTATTGGAAATGCGATAGTTGAAAAACTTTATAAAGAAGAAGCTAACATTCTAGCGACAGGAACAAAAATTGAAAAGTTAGAGAAATTAAAATCAAAATTTGACAATATTAAAATATTAAAATTTGATATTTTACAACATGAAAAAATTGAAGAATTTATAAATAATGCAACTAATGAATTGGGTGGTTCATTAGATTGTATTGTTAACAATGCAGGCATTACTAAAGATAATTTGACTATTAGAATGAATTTAGATGAATGGAAAAAAGTAATAGATATCAATTTAACGTCAACTTTTTTAATGTGTAAATATTCTATAAAAAAGATGCTGAAAAACAAAGCAGGGAAAATTATTAATATTTCTTCTGTAGTAGGGCATACAGGTAATGTAGGTCAAGCAAACTATACAGCATCAAAAGCTGGTATTATTGCTATGTCTAAAAGTCTTTCAATTGAATATGCAAAAAAAAATATAAATATTAATTGTATATCTCCAGGTTTTATAAGTACCGCTATGACAGACCAAATTGATGAAAAACATAAAGAAGCAATTATAGCAAAAATACCATCTAATAGACTAGGAAGACCTGAAGACATCGCAAACGCAGTAATTTTCTTAGGTTCTGACCAATCAGATTATATTAATGGTGAAACAATACATGTTAATGGAGGCATGTATATGGGTTGACAAAACTATGTTTTAATCTATTAACGAATTATAACAAAAAGGAAGAATATGTCAGATGATGTTTCAAGCAAAGTAAAAAAAATTGTAGCAGACCACTTAGGTATTGATGAAGCAAAAGTAACCGATGAGTCAAGTTTCATAGATGATTTAGGTGCTGATAGTTTAGATACAGTTGAATTAGTTATGGCTTTTGAAGAAGAGTTTGGTTCAGAAATTTCAGATAGTGAAGCTGAAAAAATTCTAACTGTAGGGGATGCAATAAAATTTATTAATGGTAAGTAATTAATATTTAATTAATGTCCTTAAAAAAAGATGGGATAATGGTAATCTTATCATCTCCATCTGGAGTAGGCAAAACTACATTAGTAAAACTTTTATCTAAAAATAAAAATTTTTACACCTCTATTTCTCACACAACAAGAAAACCCAGAGTTAATGAAGTTCCTGATCGTGATTATTTTTTTGTAGATCAAGAAAAATTTCAATCATTAATTAAAAATGAAGAATTTTTAGAGTACGCTAAAGTTTTTAATCATCTTTATGGAACTACAAGAACGCCTGTTATAGAAAAATTAGAAAAAGGTCAAAATGTTATTTTTGATATAGATTGGCAGGGTGCTGATCAAATAAAGAATAAAAAGTTAAATTATAGATTAATTACATTTTTTTTACTTCCTCCAAGTAAACAAGTATTATTCGATAGACTTTCAAATAGAGACATGAAAGATAAATTAATAGCAGAAGAAAGAATGAAAGAATTTGGTAGAGATGTTTTGCATTGGATCAACTACGACTATGTTGTTATAAATTCTAATCTTGATGAGTGTTATTCAAAAATTGATAATTTAATAGATGCAGAGATTAATAATGGCTCTAAAGATTATGATAAAGAATATATTAGAAAACATGTTGAAAATTTAACTTCGTAAATCTTCGTACTCTTTAGTAATTTTGTAATAAGTTTCGGGTTTAAGATTTTGTGGTCTTAGATTTAAATCAATTTCAAGCTTTTTAGAAATTTTATTAGAATTATTAAATATTTGATTGAAGGGTTTTTTAATCATTTTTCTTCTTTTACTAAAAAAAACTCGAGTAATCATTTCAAGGTTTTTAGGGTTTTTTAAATTAAAAAATTCTTTTTTAGGTGAAAAAACTAATAAAGAACTGTTAATTTTTGGTTTAGGTAAAAAACTTTCTGGTTTTATGTCAATAATCTTTTCGATATTTAATTTCCAATTAGATAAAATAGACAATCTACCATAATTAGATGTGCCAGATTTGGCAATAATTCGATCAGCAACTTCTTTTTGAAACATTAGTATAAGTTTATCAAACCAAAATTCTTTATTCAAATTAGTGATCCATTTTGAAAGAATTTCAGTAGAGATATTGTAAGGTAAGTTACCAAATACTATTAATTTTGATTGTGAAATTGTATCTTCAGAAACCCTTAAAATATCATTATTGATAATATTGACTTTGTCATTAAACTTTTCATTTAAAAGTAAACATAAATCTTTATCTTTTTCAATGACATGAATTTTTTTTGGATTTTTTTTTAAAATATACTGTGTTAGATTTCCAGTTCCAGGACCTACTTCTAAAATTTCTTTGTTTTCTATTTTAACAATATTGACAATTTGTTTGAGTATATTGTGGTCTATTAAAAAGTTTTGACCTAAACTTTTTTTACTTATAATTTTCACTTGTTATCTAAAAACTTAAGGGCTTCAATTAAACTTTTTGGATTAGATAAATTCTTGCCTAACATTTTAGTATTTGGTCCGTGGTCAGGAGATATTCGTATAAATGGTAAACCTAGAGTAATGTTAATAGCGTTAAAGCCAAAGAGAGTCTTCATTGGAGTTAATACTTGATCATGGTACATACCAATTATTACATCATAATTTTTTAATTTCTCTTTTAAAAATATAGTATCAGCTGGAAAAGGTCCTTCAACGTTGTATTTATGTTTAATTAAAAATTTAATTGCTGGATTTATAATGATGTCTTCTTCACTTGATTTATAATTACTTTCACAATGTGGGTTTAGACCTGTTATTGCAATTTTAGGTTTTTTTTTTAATCTTTTTTTGTAGAATTGATTAATTAATTTTACGTGGCTAATTATTTTATTTTTTGATAAATGTTTATGAACTTGCTTCAATGGCAAATGTGTTGTAATTGGGCTTACAGATAATTTTTCATTATAAATTAACATTACAACTTTTTTTTTATTTGTTTTTTTTGCTAAATATTCAGTGATTCCCAAAAATTTTGTTTTTAGAAATTTTTTTTTTGAAATTGGACCGTTTATTAAACCAGCACATTGAATTTTTTTTAGGATATCAAGGCCAGCAGTGAAACAGTTGTTAATATATGAATTTGATTTATTAGATATTTTATCAAACGGTTTCTTAAACCTTAAATTAATATTAATCAAATTTATATTTTTATTACTAAATGAATTATCTTTAATTTTATCAATATTAATTAAATTAATTTTAAAATTAAAACCAAGTTTTTTCATTTGCATAAAAAATAAATCTTTAGAAACTATTAAGATTATAGGTTTTTTTATTTTTTTATTTTTTAGACATTTAAAAAGAAGTTCTAAAAAAATACTGTATGGTTCACCAGCAACTACAATTATCGGCTTAAATTTCATTTATTAAGGCGTTATTTTTAATTTTATTAAAAAATATATTAGATAGTTGATTTAGCTGTTTATTTCTCTCATAGTTTATTAGTTTTTTTAATTCTTTATCGATATCTAAATTATTTTTTACTTTTTTAAAATCATCTATTTTAAGTATTAGATTACCACTGGGTACTTTTATTGGGTTTGTGTAATCGCCAACTTTGATTCTTTTAAGTTTTGAAATAATTTCTTTTGATAATTGGCTTTCATTTATCCAGCCAACCTTTCCACCTAATTTAGAACTCTCAGAAATACTATAAATATTAGCAGAATTTTTAAATCCATTTTTTTTTATACTTAATTTAATTTTTTTATATTTTTCTTCAATTGTTTCTTCAACGTTTGTAACAAATAATATTTCTGAAATCAGATAAGAATTTTGTTCTGATTTTTGATTTAATATAGTTTTTTTTAATTCTTCAGTATCAATTTTTACTTGATCTCTATATTTTTCATAAACTAATTTATTCCATGTAGTTTCAATGTTGATTTTTTTTTCAATATCCAAGTAATTAAGATTATATCCTTTTAAGTAGTTTTTAAAATCATCTAAGTTTTCAAGATTTATACTTGTATATAAGCTTCTAATAATATTAGGTATTATTTTTGACTTTTGATTTAAGTCAAAATATTTATCTATTTCTATTTTTTTAATTTTTTCTTTTGTGAGAGAATCTATAGCTATTTTTAAAGCTTTGTCTTTTTGAATTTTTTTAAAATCGTTATTTAAAGCTATTAAATAATTGTATTCATTTTCTACATCTATATTGGTTATAATTTCATTATTAATTTTTAAAAGAATTTTTACATTTTCTATTGCACTTAAATTTGAATAGTTAAAAGTTAATATGATTATTAAAATAAATTTTTTTATGTAAAACTTCATTATATTAAATCTTAATTTTTTAAGTTAGCACTATCAACTTTTCCAAAAGGTATAATTGTAATTGTAAAAAGAAGTTGTTCAGTAGGTTTCAAATCATTATCAGTATAATATTCTTTGTTATATTCAACACCTGCAATTAAACAGTCATTTTTATATTGATATATTAAATTATAAAATTCTGTTAAATCTGTTTCTTTGTTTTTTCGAGTAGAGAAGGATAAAGAATTTTCTTCATCAAAATTATAAGATGTATTATTTTGAATGAAA
Organism: uncultured Pelagibacteraceae bacterium; assembly: GCA_902573385.1. GTDB lineage: Bacteria > Pseudomonadota > Alphaproteobacteria > Pelagibacterales > Pelagibacteraceae > Pelagibacter. The sequence goes on from CACGJS010000033.1 coordinate 5,788, forward strand.
TTTTTAGTTCCTATATCACCTTGTTCCTGAAGGTACTCAAAACTTGTCACAAAATTATTAAGTGATAACGTAGATTTTATAGAGTCATAGTTGCTCCTATCTAAGCTGCTATCTAATGAAAAATTATAATCAATATTAAAGTATTTATTAGGAGAAATTTTTGCATTACCTACTATATCTGAATTTTTTTTACCAATAGTGCTTTTTATTGGTAGGTCATTATTATCATCTAGTCTAAAGTTTGTAGCTAAACCTAAAGATAGATATTCTTGAATGTTATTTTTGTCTGTTAATTTGTAGGTATTACCAATTGTTATCGACTCTCCACCTTCTATGGTGTTATTATCTGATATTCTATTTACCGAAAAAATATTATTCATATCTATTCTTCTATCATAATTTGTAATATTTTTAGTTTCAGTCGGACTATATCTCAATGATGCTATTGGTTCTAAAAAACTAGTATAATTATTTCCCATTTTCTTTAAGGGATAAGAAGATGTAAATACAATTGATCCCAATAACTTATTACTTACTTCATTTTGATTTATGTTTGAGTTATGGCCGTCACTATTTACATTTTTCACCAGCAAATTAAAATTATTTTTTAATCCATTATTTAAAAAATAGTCAAAAGATTGATATTCAAAATTGTTAATATTTGTACTATCATGTGAGTTAACACTATATTTTTTATGGTAAGAATTTGAGTCAAATGTTAAAATTCCATTATAATTAGGGTCTAACTCAATATCTTTTATAAATTCTATATCTGGATAGATATATTCATACCTCTCTCTTTTGTCTTGAGTTAGATCCACATAAGACTCTACAGATGCTTTAATATAAGTATCTTGGTTGTCCATGTTAATATTTACATAAGAATTTAATAAAGTTTCATTTTCTATAAGAGGAGATTTTACTTTATAAGTTTTTAAATACGTATCATTTGATGTTGTTTCAATATTTAATTCTATTTTAGTATTATCAAATTTTTCACTATCATAATTAAATATTGAGTTTGAAAAAAAGTGATTTTTTCTTTTTTTGCTATTAAATATATTTTCACTACCTTGATTAAAAAAACTAAAATCAAAAATATGTGAAGATTTTTCTTTTTCAGCACGATATTCTGTCTGTAAAATTAAACTTTTATCTGAATAAAGTCTTGGTTTAAATGTGAAATCTTTATCGTCAGCTAATGCATTAAAATATGGAATTTCAATCGCAGAACCAAGTGTATTTGCGCTACTTATTCTTGGTATCAAAAAACCTGATTGCCTTTTTACTGTGGGGTCCGGATGAAAGAATTTAGGAAAGTATAACACAGGGTTATCATAAATTTTTAACCAGGCATTTTTATAACTTATCCTTTTTTTTTCTTTATCATGTGTGACTTCACTTGCCTGCATTGTCCAAGGGGGACATTTATCTGTTTTTTTACATGTAGTGAATATGCCCTTAGAAATTATTGTAATATCTTGATTTGAATATATTTTATTTCCTTTTAATCTAGGTTCATTTTTATCATTTCCAAATGTTGCATTTGCAAAATCAATTGCTATGTCTTTTCCAACAATCTGGTTTTTTTCTAAATCAACTATTGAATCATCAATATAATATTTATTTAACTGGATATCAGTAAATTTTATTTTAGATCCACGAATTTTATTAAGCAATTTAAAATAATGAAATTTATCTAATTCGAATTTATTTCCAATTTTATCTCTAAAAGTACTTTTTTTTTCTGAAAAGAAATATTCTTCATCTTTTAAATATGTAAGATCGCTGGAATCAATTGTGTATTTATCTTTAATTTTAATTCTGACGTTACCTTCAGCAAAAAATTTATTTTGCTTTTCAAAATAATCTATTTTATTCCCATTCATAATTGTATTTTTTAAAGTATCTACTATTTTTACATTACCTAATAATTTCAGGTGTAATTTAATTTTATCATATTCAAATTTGTCAGCTTCAATTTCTTGACCTTCAGATAGTATTTTGACGTTATCATTCCCGATGAGTAAATTTCCCTCTTTTAGAACTTTTAACTCATTTGCAAAAAATTCAAAATTTTTAGTGTAAGAGTTTTTTGAAGGAAAAATTATTAAAAAAAATCCTAAAAATAATATATTGATAACTTTATTTTTCATTAATCCTTACTAACCCTATGCAACATACAATTGATAATATTATTAGTGGAAACCATATAGATAATATAATTGGAATTTTTCCATTTTCTCCAAGAACATTAAAGAAATATTTAATATAAAATATAATTACAGACAATGAAATTCCCAATAATAAATTAAACATTTTTGATTTATTCACTTTTATATTTAACATAATTATTCCAGAAAGCATTGTCATTATTGTTAAATATATTGGATAGGCAATAATCATGTGTCTATGAGTATCAATTTCAAGCGTTGAGTAACCAAGAGATTTATAATCATTTTTAAGATCTTTAAGTTCCCACATAGTTAAAGAAGATAAGTCAGAAAATAGATTATTTATTTTTTTTAAATTAAAGTTTGTATCTAGATACATTTCATTCTCTTTTAATGAAACATTATCTTTATTAATATGTTGAGTTAAATTAAATATTTTCCATTTAGTATTAGTAATATCGATTTTTTCTGCTTCAATATTTCTAATTAAATCAAAATTTTTTGTTAACTCAATAATTGAGACATCTACTAAAAAATGATTATTTATTGAATCAGCATTGACAATCAACACAGAGTCATTGATTTCATCTTTAATCCATAGTCCATTTTCTGTGATGACAGCTAAATATTTATTATCATCAGCATAATTATTTTTTAAATCTAAATACAAAAATTTTAATTTTGCAGACAAGTTGTAAAAAATACATATTATTAATATTGATAAAATTAAGGTAAATGAAGTTAAAATTTTTAATATTTTGTAATTGTTTAAACCAAAATTTTTATAAATAGTTAACTCATTTTTATCAAAAATTCTGATAAAAAAAAATTGTGTAGAAATTAAAAATATAAATGGG
>CACGJS010000034.1 GCA_902573385.1 uncultured Pelagibacteraceae bacterium
GCGTACGAATTTGTTTTAAAAAAATTAAAAGAATTTAAACCTGAATTTATATTATTTAGTGCAGGCTTTGATGCTCATAAAGATGATCCTTTAGCACAATTTCAGCTGAATTCTAATGATTTCTACAAAATAACTAAAAGAACACTAGAATTATCCAAGCTATATTGTAATGGAAAAGTTGTTTCAATTTTAGAAGGTGGATACAATCTTAAAGCACTTCAAAAAAGTACACAGATGCATGTCGATGCACTGTTAGAATTTGATTGAAAATAAAAAATTTTTTCATTAAAGAGCACTTAATGAAACTTTATAGAATTAAAAAATCTAATATTGATAAAAAAGGACGAGGTCTTTACGCCACTAAAGACATTAAGGAAGGTACTAAAATTATCAATTATGTTGGAAAAGTTATTACAAAAAAACAAACAGAAGTATCTGAAAAGTTTGATAATTCAAAACCAATTTATTTATTTAATTTAAATAGTAGATACGATCTTGATGGTGATGTCCCTTGGAATACTGCTCGGTTAATTAATCATTCATGTTCAAATAACTGTGATTATATGGGTAAAGGACTAAAGCTTTGGGTTACAGCTATTAAAGACATTAAAAAAGGTGAAGAGCTAACATGTGATTATGGATTCGGATTTGATGTAGATTATAAACAATTTCCTTGTAAATGTAGATCAAAAAATTGTGTTGGCTATATAGTTCGAGAAGGTTCTCGTTGGAGAATCAATAAAAAATTTAAGAAGTCTCAAAGAATTAATAGATAATTTTTTTTAAAAATAACCCTTGCGGAGGTGCTGGTGGAGCACATAAGTTTCTTTTTTTAGACTTAAAAATTTTAATAAATTTTTTTAAATCCCATTTTTGTTCTGCTAAATACTTCAAACATCCCACCATAGACCTAACTTGCTGTTGGAGAAAAGATTGAGATTGAAAAATAATTTCTATTTTATTTTTATTTTTTTTTATTCTAATCAATTTCATTGTTCTTATAGGAGATCTAGCATTACAGCTAGATGATCTAAATGTAGAAAAATCATTTTTACCCAATAATTTCTTTGCACCTTTCTTCATTAAATTTAAATCTAATTTTTTTCTAATATGCCAAACTCTATTTTTTTGAAGTATAGGAGGACTAATACGATTAAAAATTACATACTTATAAATTCTTTGTTTTGCTGAAAATCTAGCATGAAAAGTTAAATTTCTTTTTTTTATTTTTATTATTGAAATACCTTTATTATTAACAAAATAATTAATTGATTTAACAAACTTATCAAGATTTTGAATCTTTTTTTTACAATCGAAATGTGCAGATTGTTCAATTGCATGAACTCCTGAATCTGTTCGTCCAGATCCCACTATAAATATTTTTTGATTTAAAAGTTTAGATAGTTTGTTTTGAATTAATTTCTGGACTGATTTTCCCTTAGGCTGAATTTGCCAACCAACAAAATTAGTTCCTAAATATTCAATTAAAATTTGATATCTATGCATTATTCAAATTTGAACCTTTTTTGAGTTTTGATCCAAGCATAAATTCTCCTATATTTTGTGGATTTTTTCCTTGTCTTTGAATTTCTAAAATCTTAATTGATTTTTTATTACCACAAATAATTTCTAAATAATCACCGATTACATCGCCAATTTTTCCAATGCCGTAAGCTAATTCAGCTTTTAAAACCCTGTATCTTTCACCTTTATAAATAAAGAAAGCTCCAGGGTATGGATATAATCCATTAATTTTACCAATTATATTTTCTGCAGAATCTTTCCACTTTATCTGACCTTCTTTTTTTTCAATTTTAGAAGCATATGTTGCTTTGCTATGCTCTTGTTCTTTAAAATCTATTTTGCCATCAAATGTACTATCAATAATATCTAATACTTTTTCTGCAGCTAATAAAGAAAGCTTTTCTGAAATTATTTCTGTATTATCACTTTCCGCTATTCCTATTTTATATGAATTACATATAGGTCCTGTATCTAGTTTCTCTTCTAACTTCATAAAACTAATCCCAGTCTCTTTTTCTAAATTCATTATTGATCTTTGAATGGGAGCTGCACCCCTCCATTTTGGAAGGAGTGATGCATGAATATTTATAAATCCTTTTTTAGGTAAATTTAAAAATTCTTTTGGAATTATTTGTCCATAAGCAACTACAATAGCTATATCGGCATCCAGCTTTTTTAAATATTCATATTCTTTTTTATTATTTTTAAGAGATGATGGTGTTCTATATTCTATATTCAAAGTTTCAGAAATTCCTTGAATTGGCGATTTATTTATTTTCTGACCTCTTTTAGATTTTTGTGGCGGCTGTGTATAGACAACTGATATTTGATATCCATTTTGATACAAAGACTTCAAGATAGGAACTGAAAAAAAAGGAGTGCCCATAAAGACAATTTTTTTTAACATCAATTAAACTACAATTCTGTCTATTTTTTTATTTTTTTTAGAAAGTTTTTTTATAATAATAGATTTTTTTAATTTTGATAAATAATCAATAAATAATATACCTTCAAGATGATCTAATTCATGTTGAATGCACGTTGCTAAAATACCTTCCGCTTTTAAATTTTTTTTTTCTCCATAATAATCCAAATATTCGACTTCACATTTACTTGGTCTTTCTATTTCAGCAAATTGATCAGGAACAGATAGACACCCTTCCTCATAAGTTGATTTAGTAAGATTTTTTTCTTTAATAACTGGGTTAACAAAATACATTGGTTCTTTATTATCTTTATCTCTACCGATGTCTAAAACTATTATTCTTTTAGGAATTCCAATTTGAATTGCAGCTAGTCCAATTCCATTTGCTGCATACATAGTTTCAAGCATATCATCCATTAAATTTTGCTCTTCTTTAGTAATTTTATCAACAGGTTTAGATATTTGTCTTAAAATTTTATTAGGCTCTGTAATTATAGTTTTAACTGTCATAAATATTAATTACTTTATTATAATTTTTATACTTTTAAAGGAAGAATTTTTAAAAGAATTTTATTTCTTAATGAATCAATATTGAGCTGATTTAATGCATTTATAATAAAATATAACGATTGAGGTCCTAAATTTTTTAACTCATCTTGACCTATAACTTCAGCAATTCTCAATAAAACTAAAGCCATTTCTTCATTATTTATTAAGACTTGAATATCGATTGGCATATTAGAGTCGTCAACTTCATATAAATCTTTATATTTTTTTGGTATTAAAATTCCGTCTGATTTCAAAGACTCCAATAGAATTATATCTTTTGTGGAAACTACATAATTCTTATCTTTTTTTACCTTTTTTAACAATTCATTTAAGTCTTTTGTAGTTTTTTTTTCATCAAAATCTCCTTTAAAATAATTTATTAATTTAGACTGATGTATAATTTTGTTATTAATTTTTATTCTTTTTAAGTTGTCTTCTTCTTTTGTTAAAAATTTATTATAAAAACTTGTATAATCTGAAGGAACTTCATCAATGTTCATACTTCTTAAAATTGTAATTAACTCATTATTAAATGCATTAGAAATATCTTCTGCAATAAATGAGTCTTTTAAAATTTTTACTAATTCTATTTTTTTCTTTAATTCGCTTGTAATTAAAATTCCTTGATAAACTAATGCTCTGGCCTCTGTATTGGATAAAGTTTTATAAGACTCTTTAATCGTTAAAAGTTGATTAATATTAAATTGAAATCTTTTATAAAGATCAAATAAATCTTTTTCAGTATAATTACCTTCGTGAGTAGCTTTCTCAATTAAAGAAATTTTATTTAGATCATCTAGGTCAATATTTTGAATATTATCTAATAAATTTGAAGTAGAAAGATAGCTCCATATACTTTTTGAAGTAGTATCGCTAGGCTCAAATACAAAATCAACATTTGTACGGTGTGATAAATGAAATTCTAAAATTGATTTTTCTGAAATATCTTGGTCTATTTCTGTAGTATAGCCCATTAAATAATTATATTTTTTTTCAAAAAAAATATCTTTAAAGCCAAACTCTTTTTTTAAATCAAATAATACTTGGGCTTGTTCTTTTTTATCATTATTAATTAAACAATAAATATTAAATTTATATAAATACTCATCAATTAAAATTTTTTTTATATTTGAAAATATTTCACAAGCTTTTTCCACATTTGAATTAGATAAATATTTATTAACTAATAATTTAATTAAATTTTCATTATTAGTAACGTGTTGATTCTTAATTACATACTTCTCAATTAATCTAAAATCATTATTTATAATTAACCAATCAGACTTTAATTGTAAAAAATCTTCTGAAGAAATATTTTTATTAGGATAATATGCATTTGTTAGAAATAAAATATTCAAAATTTCCTTAGCATCAATCGATAATTTAATATCTTTAATCTTATTAAAAATATTTACAATTTCATGACCATTAGAATTTAGCCACATATCTATTAATAAACCATTTTCTGCAGGGTCGTATAAACCGACAATCTCGATTTCTTTAGACAATAATTCTTTATCTTCTTCAATAATTAATTTATTTTGTTTTAAAGACTGCAATTCATAAATTGATTTCTCAATTGAGTCTTTTTTTTGAATTTTTTCTTTATTTTCTTTTTTAATTTCAGGATTAGGATTTTCTACATTCCATATATCGACTGGTTCATTTGCATTAACTTTTAAAACATCTGAAAAAAATAATATTAAAAAAATAAAAAAATTTTTTTTATTTAACAATTTTAAGATTCTCATTAGGTATGATTTTTTTAATTTCTTTATTTGGATATGGGAAATTTATTTTATCAATCAATACTATTAAAATAGAAAAAAATACAAAAAATAATAAAACTTTAATTAAAATTCTTATTAAAGTTCCCTGCTTGCCTGTGCTTGTATTTCTTTGAAATTGCATATATCGTGTATTAATTTCAAATTAAGACATATTTGTGTTTTTTCAATAAAGAAACTTATGAAATTAAAAAAAAACCTAGTTTTATTAGGGATGATGGGGTCTGGAAAATCTACTATTGGTCACCTAATTTCAAAAAAATTAGGCCAAGAATTTATTGACGTTGACAGTGTAATTGAAAAAGAAACAAGCATTAAAATTAGTGAAATTTTTTTAAAGAAAGGAGAACTTTTTTTTAGAAACTTAGAAGAAAAAATTACTCTTAAACTTTTAGAAAATCGTAATACTATTATTTCTTTGGGAGGAGGAGCATTTATTAATGATAAAATTAGAAAAGAGGTCTTAAAAAATAATTTATCATTTTGGCTAAATTGGAATGCTTATACTTTGATGGAAAGGATTAAAAAAAGCAAAAAAAGACCGATAGCATTTAATTTAGATGAAACTAAATTGATGGAATTAATTAAAAATAGATCTAAGATATACTCAAAAGCAAAATTTAAAATAAACTGTCAAAAACTTTCAAAAAAAGAAATTACAAAGAAGATTATAGGGCTCTATGAAAAAAATTAAGATTAATGTTAAAACTAAAAATAGTAATTATCCAATTATCATTGGTTCCGGATTAATTAAAAAACTATCAAAAGTATTTGATGACAATTCATTAAAATTTAACAAATGTTTATTAATCATTGATAATAAAATACCAAAAAAATTTATTAATAAAATTATTAAATCTTTAAAAAATAAAGAAAAGACTATTTGCTATTTTAATGCCAGTGAAAAAAATAAAAGTATGGTTAGTATTAATAAAATTTTAGATTTACTACTTAAAAAAAATTTTCATAGAAATGATTGTGTAATATCAATAGGCGGAGGTATTACAGGAGATGTATCAGGTTTCGTTTCAAGTATGTTTAAAAGAGGTATAAAATTCATTAATATCCCAACTACATTATTAGCACAAATTGATTCATCCATTGGCGGTAAGACAGGAATAAATTCAAAATATGGAAAAAATTTAATAGGATCATTTTATCAACCAAATTTAGTTTTAACTGATGTTGACTTTTTAAAAACATTACCAAAAAGAGAAATTATTTGTGGATATGCTGAAATTTTAAAACACTCATTAATTTCTAGTAAGAAGTTTTTTTTATTTTTAAACAAAAATGCTTCAAAAATTTTAAATTTAAAAACTCCTTATATAGAAAAATCTATTAAAGAAAGCTGTTTAATCAAAAAAAATATTATTCAAATTGATGAAAAAGAAAAAAATTTAAGAAAAGTATTAAATTTTGGCCACACATTTGCTCATGCATATGAAGCAGTTCTAGATTATTCAAAAAAACTTAATCATGGCGAAGCAGTCTTACTTGGAATAATGAGCGCTTCAAAATTTAGCTTGGAAAAAAAATTTTTAACTAATAGTGAATTTGAATTAATAAAAAATCATTTAATTAAATTTAGATTACCAAGAAATATTAATAATTATTTAAAAAAAAAAAATTTAAAAAAAATTATTTTATTTATGAAAAAAGATAAAAAAAATAATAGTCAAAGAATTAATCTTGTGTTGTTAAAAAGAATAGGAACACCAAATTTCAAATTAGACTTTAAACACGAAGAATTATATTCTTTTTTGAAAAAAGAATTAATTAATTAGAATTTGAATAGAATGTATATATTTTTTTAATTCTTCATCTAATATCTTATAAATAATTCTCATGGCATTGATCTTAAGTATTTTTCTCAATTCCTTGGATTGAATAGTTAATTTTAAATGAAATTTTCCTTTCTCGTTAGTTTTGTGATTTTTATGAAGGAAAGATTTGTCTTCAATTTTTAGATATTCTATTTGTAATTTTTTTTTCAATTTATCTTCTACAATTTTTATTAATTGATTTATATTCATAAATATTATTTATATTATTATATACTATGAAAAATATTTGTGATTGGAATAATTGTTTTGAAATAGGAGAATATAAAGCTCCTATTGAAAAAGATAATAGTAAAAACTATAGAATGCTTTGCTTAAATCATGTTAAAGAATTTAACAAAAATTGGAATTATTTTGCAGGTATGAATGATGAACAAATATTTAATTTTTTAAAATCAGATATGACTTGGCATAAACCAACTCAAAGCTTTAGTTCTTCTGATAATTTTTTTAAAGTTCTTTGGAACAATGCATTAAAAGATGAATTTGATAAAAATAAATTAAAAAGCCAATTTAATCATATGAGCCAATTTAAATTTGATCATAATGATATAAAAGCATTTGGAATTCTTGGAGTTGCTGTTGGACTAAAATGGGAGAAAATTCAAAATAAATTTAAAACCCTTGTTAAAAAATTTCACCCTGATATTAATTTAGGAAATAAAAAATATGAAGAAAAATTAAAATTAATAACCTTAGCTTATACACAATTAAAAAATACTTATAGAGAAAAAATTGACAACTAATTTAAATATAAAGCCTGATATTAAAATTTCTGTTAATCAAACATTTGGGTTTGAATCTGAAATGGAAGTAGATTGTTTCTCAAAAAAAAATGAATTTGTTCCTGAAATTGATAAAAATTATAAATTCGATCGAGATACAACTTTAGCAATCTTATCGGGTTTTGCTTTTAATAAAAGAGTTCTAGTTAATGGCTATCATGGTACTGGAAAAAGTACACACATTGAACAAGTTGCGGCTAGACTTAATTGGCCTTG
>CACGJS010000035.1 GCA_902573385.1 uncultured Pelagibacteraceae bacterium
TAGTTTTATATAGCTTTCAATTACGTCTTTACCAAAAGCTTCTGCAAGAGATTTGCTTTTTTGAAGCATTGAAATTGCTTGATTGATATCATTAGGTAATTTCTTTAAATTTGGATATTTTTTATAATCTTTGTACATATTACAATGTAATGGTTTTCCAGGTTTCAATTTTTTGTTAATCCCCTCAAGTCCCGCAGCAATTATACCTGCTTGAAGTAAATAAGGGTTTGCAGAACCATCCATTAATCTTAATTCAAATCTTCCCTGATCAGGAATTCTAATCATATGAGTTCTATTGTTACCAGTGTAAGAAATGCTACTTGGTGACCAAGTTGCTCCAGATTTAGTTGGTGGTGCATTTATTCTTCGGTAACTATTAATTGTTGGATTAAAAAAAGCTGACAATGCTTGAGTGTTATTCATCACACCACCAAGAAAGTTATAAGCTAATTTACTTAAACCAAGTGTATCTTTTTTATCTAAAAATTTATTATTTTTACCATTCCAAACAGAAACATGGGCGTGACAACCATTTCCTGTTAAATTATGAAAAGGTTTTGGCATAAAGGTTGCTCTTAAACCATGTTTTTCAGCTAAACTTTTAACCATATATTTAAAGAATACGTGTCTATCCGCTGTAATTAGAGAGTCTGTATAATCCCAGTTCATCTCAAATTGACCGTTAGCATCTTCATGATCATTTTGATAAGGCTTCCATCCCATAGTAATCATACTGTCACAAATTTCTTTAATTAATTTATATCTTCTCATCAATGCTGATTGATCATAACAAGGTTTAGATTGTATATCTCTTTTATCAGCTATTGAAGATCCATCATCTGAAACTAAAAAATACTCACATTCAACACCTGACTTCATCTGTAATTTTTTTTGAGACATCTTTTTAATTTGTTCTTTAAGCATTATTCTTGGAGAAGCTTTTACAGGTTTGCCATCCATGTATAAGTCCGATGCCAGCCAACCAATTTCTTTATTCCATGGTAACTGAATTAAGCTATTAGGATCCGGAACGCCAAACATATCGCTGTCTGCAGGTGTCATATCTAACCAAGTAGCAAATCCAGCAAAACCAGCGCCATTTTTTTGCATTTCACCTATTGCTTGAGCTGGAACTAATTTGGACCTTAAAACTCCAAATAGATCAACGAAACTGATTAGAAAATATTTAATTTTTTTTTGTTTTGCAATTTGTGAAAGATTTTTTGGCATAATTTATCCTACTTGTTAAAAATTTATTTTTCAATTATTTTTTTTCCTGGAATCCAATTTGTTCCTGCTAATGGAACTCTTGCCATTGCTGCAGCTTCTACTGTTAATGCACATAAATCCTCAGGTTCTAAATTATGTAAATCATTTTTGCCAGAAGCTCTAGCAATTGTTTGAGCTTCTAAAGTCATAACTTTTAAATAATTTGATAATCGTTTTCCACCAGTTATTGGATCAAAACGTTTTATCAATTCTGGATCTTGAGTTGAAATACCTGCGGGGTCTTTTCCTTCATGCCAATCATCATAAGCACCTGCTGTACTTCCTAATTTATTATAATCTCTTTCCCATTTTGGATCATTATCTCCTAGAGCTATCATTGCAGCTGATCCAATTGAAACGGCATCAGCTCCAAGAGCCATAGCTTTAGCAACATCTGCACCATTTCTAATTCCTCCTGAAATTATTAATTGTACTTTTCTATGTTGATCTAAATCTTGAAGAGCGTCTACAGCAGGTCTAATACAAGCTAATGTAGGTTGGCCAACATTTTCTATAAAAACTTCTTGAGTTGCAGCTGTACCTCCCTGCATTCCATCTAGCACAACAACATCTGCACCTGCTTTAACTGCTAGTGCTGTATCATAATAAGGCCTAGCACCGGCAACTTTAATAAATATAGGAACTTTCCATCCTGTAATTTCTCTTAATTCTAATATTTTTATTTTTAAATCATCAGGACCTGTCCAATCAGGATGTCTGCAGGCTGATCTTTGATCTATCCCTTTAGGAAGAGTTCTCATTTCAGCTACTCGATCACTTATTTTTTGACCCAACAACATCCCACCTCCACCAGGTTTAGCACCTTGTCCTATCACAATTTCAATAGCATCCGCTTTTCTTAAATCATCTGGATTCATTCCATATCTAGAAGGTAAAAGTTGATAAACTAGGTTTTTAGATTGTCCTCTTTCTTCAGGCGTCATTCCTCCATCGCCAGTTGTCGTAGATGTGCCAGCCATACTTGCTCCACGACCTAATGCCTCTTTAGCTCTACCTGATAAGGCGCCAAAACTCATTCCAGCAATAGTAATTGGTATATCTAGTTCTAAAGGTTTTTTTGCATAACGTGTTCCTAGTATAACTTTAGTATTACAAGTTTCTCTATATCCTTCTAAAGGATATCTAGACATAGAAGCACCAAGAAAAAGTAAATCATCAAAGTGAGGAAGTTTTCTTTTAGATCCACCACCTCTAATATCATAAATTCCAGTTGCAGCTGCTCGTCTTATTTCAGAATTTGTATACTCATCAAAAGTCCATGATATACGAGGATGAGTTTTTTTATTATCTGACATTATTAATAACTTGATACATTATCGATATTAAAATTATAAAGTTTTCGTGCAGAACCGTATCTCTTAAAACTATCTGGTTTAATATTTTTTATTTCACTTTTTTTTAAAAGAGTTGATATTTTATTTAAATGTTTTTTTTCCATTTTTTTTTCAATGCAATCGGCACCTAAAGATTTAACTGATCCTTTAACAAAAATGTCTGTTTCATAAAGACTATCACCTAAAGCTTCACCAGCATCACCACAAACTACCATTGTTCCAGATTGAGCCATAAATGCAGACATATGGCCAACAGAACCTTTAACAACAATATCAATTCCTTTCATCGAGATGCCGCATCTGGAGCTTGCATCTCCATCAATTACAAGTAATCCACCATGTGCAGTGGCACCTGCAGATTGTGAAGCATTACCCTTCACATGAACAGTTCCAGACATCATGTTTTCTGCCACACCTGTTCCAACATTTCCATCAATAGTTACTTTGGCTTTTTGGTTCATTCCAGCACAATAATAACCAACATGTCCTTTAATCAGAACTTTCATTTCTTGGTTTAATCCTGCACACAATGCGTGACTTCCTTCAGGATTTACAATTACAAAATCTCTATCATTTGTTTTATTATCTAAGTTTTGTAAAATAGTATTAATTTCTCTTAATTTTTTTTTTTTTAAATCTAATTTCATTATTCTCCCCAAGAATAGACAATACCTGGTTCAGGTTCAAAAATTTTTGCACCATTTACATCTGGTAAATGAGCCATTGCTTGAAACTCTGACGCTATTGCAACATAATTTTTTGTTTCAGCTATTACTGCAGGCTTACATGCTATTTCATCTCTAACAACCGCAAACCCTTTTCTAGTTCCTGTTATAAAAGTATAAAAACCATCCAAATCCTTAAGGCCAGATGTAAGTGTATCTTTTAAAGATTTGTTATTTGATAAACTGTCAGAAACATATCCAGCTGCAACTTCTGTATCATTTTCAGAATTAAAGGTATTACCTTTTTTTACAAGCTCTCTTCTTAAATTATTATGATTTGACAGAGAACCGTTATGAACCAAACATTCATCTTCTCCAGTAGAGTAGGGATGTGATCCATCTGTAGTTATTGCACTTTCAGTGGCCATTCTTGTATGACCTATTCCATGAGTACCACTAAAATTATTTAATTTAAATTTTTTAACTACATCTTTAGGATTTCCAACTTGCTTAAATATTTCTATTGATCGTCCATATCCTACGATCGACACTTTAGGAAAATTAGTATTAATTATTTTGATTACTTTTTTTGGTTTTTCATTAGTTTTTAAAATTACATGATCAGAAATTTGATTTAATTGTGATTTTTTTATTTTTTTAGCTATTTCTTTTTTAAAGGTATTAAAATTTAAATCATTAATACATAAAGAAAATTTATAAATATTTTTACTTTCATTTTTATATATAGCAAAACCAGCACTATCAGGTCCACGAGACTCCATATTGTCTAGCATACCAGATAACATTTTACCTAAAGACTTTTGGTATTTTTTTGTTTTTAAATATATTCCTACAATTCCACACATAATATTTTAATCTTTGATATGAAGGGCTCACGCATATAGGAATACCAATATAGCTGCAATTATTATTATTAGCACAACAGTTATTATTAATGTCATTTTATTAAGCTATTTCCATTGTTTCTCTTCCAATGTCCATGCACCTCCAGGTAACTTTCCATCTTTGATAAACGCGTCAATAACATTTTTCATGACTGTTGATGCACTATTATTAAAATTATTACTAGGAAGTGATTGTCCAAAAGCAATAGATCCTGTTGAAAATACAGCACCATTATTTGGAGCCGTAAAATAAGTCATATCGGCTCTAATTCTATAATCTAATGAACCTACTAAACCTGCATACGCATATAATAATTCTTCAGTAACAAGAACATAATTATCACTATGACCTCCAGAAGAGGCTATAATTTTTGTATGAGGTGGAGTTCCTAGAGATAGATCATATCTATCTATTTCTACTCCTGCTGCTCCACCGTAAGCTAATCCATGATCACCAATAATTTCACCTTCTACACCCTCTGTTATCCAGGAAACGGTTCTGTGCCAAGCATCAGGCATTTTTCTATATTTTTCTGCAGTGTCAAAGCCTTCAGCAATAAATCCTACACCAGCAAATTTTTGAGGTGGGCGTCCTCTTGTTCTCCATAATCCACCTTTTTCACCGGTAGTTTGCATATAATATTCCCCTGGTTTAGCAGCCCACGCTCTCATTCCAGCTTCTAATTTTCTTACTTCCATACACCACGGTTGTTCATCAGAAAATGCAACGACCCAGTAATAAGAATTTGCGCCAGAAGAAAAAACTCTCCCACCTTCAGAAACAAAATCCTCTAAAGCATTAAGCATTTTTTCAGAATAATATTCATTATGAGTTCCGGTAATTAAACAGTTATAAGGTTTAACGCAGTCTAAACCTTCTTTATGCAAATCTTCATCAGTAATTATATCATACTCATACTTATTATGTTCTAGCCAACCAATTATAGAAAGATCTGCGGGAAACTGCCAAGTTATCCCCATACCTGAAGTTCTATATTTTGGTCTCATATTTAGTATTGGTCTTTTATATGATGAGAAACAAACACCAGCACCATCGGCAAAGCTATCGTATGTTGATAACCCAAATTCAGGATTTTTGTATTGTTCTATATCAATATCGGTAATTGTTGGTGGCTGACCAGTCATTGGTTGGATTATTGTAGCCTCAAAACTTAATTTTTCATTTGCATAAGCTAAGTAACTAGCTGTAGGTACTAAAAAACAAAGTTTAGAATTTGGTTTTTTAGGTCTAACAAAAAAGACAACATATTCTTCACTTAATCCAGTACCAGGTCCAGATCTTAATCTAATTGCATATATTCCACTTTTTAAATCTTCTGGAATTATCATTGAATTAGTAATATTCCATTTAGCATCAGTTATTGAATCTGGATGAAAATCAATACCTCCATATTCTTTAGGAGCCAATCTAAAATTATCATTTTTTCCATTCCAATTCCATCCCGTCATTGCTCTTACTGGATGATTATGACCCTCTGAATTTAATTTGTTTGGACCAATATCAATCACAGTATTATTTATTCCATTATCTGAAAAACCGACAGTTGTGTCCCAGTAAGCAACTATAGAATTATTTTCTGGTAGATCCCCATCACGTATTTTATCTAAATCCTCTTTAGATAGGACTTTACTACAAACACCATGTCTATCTACTTTTCCTGCATATGTTCCAGAAATAAAACGACCTCTTAATTCATGTAGGTCCTCTGCACCAGACACAATAAAAGGAGTATTTGGGTTATTTTTTTGCTTGAATCTAAAAGTAGTTTTTGTGTGTGAGCGATAATCGTAAGGTACAACTTTTCCAAGTAAAGAATTGTATCTAGTTAATACTCCTTCTTGGTATAGAGTTGCTTCTCCAGTTTTATAATTAAAAGTAGCTGCTACAAAATACCAAATTTTTTTAACAATAGGTAGTTCTGATATCAAATAATCAACTTCTTTGCCATCACCGACCACCAACTCTAAATAACCATCTTTATTAATTCCTATACCATATCCTTCATTTGTTTTATTATCCCAACGACTAAAGATCCATTGATGATGTCCTGTTTTTGGTGTTGAAGGATATATATATCCAAAAATAGTAAAATCTCCGTCTATCGCTAATTTGTTTTCTGGGTCTTTTACTTTTAAAAAAGATCCTAATTGAGTAAATTGTTTTTCAACTTTCCATTCTCCATTAATTTTATTATCAATTTCTTGATCTATATATCCTGGTCCATCTGGGTGTTCATCACCATGAATTAGTTTAACAAGTTGCGCTTTAGCTGTTTTCGTTCCATCAGCTGAAACATGAAAATCTATTTTTTCTCCTTGTTTTACTGATAGTTTATCAGTGTAACCAAATATCTTAATTTCTGCCATTTTTTATGCCTCCATTAAATCTTGGACTCTTCTTAAAAACAACCCATGATATGCAGCTTGTACTGTTTCATAAATCTTGTCTTCAACAAGTCTTGGTGATCTACCTCTAACTCCAGACAAAGCCATTATTTTATATTTTTTAAAAGGCTCTTCACATTTAACAACATACTTGTCATTCATTCCTGCTCTTCTAAAATAATATAATACTCTTTCTAGAGCTTCACTATGTTGACCTAGTGGTTTGTTTTTGTGCTCTTCGATAATTTCATCACAAATTAGTGTTTTTAAAAACTCTCTTTGCATTTTGTCATATCGTTTTCTATACACTTCATCTTTATCATCTATTTCTGTTGATTGTTCTGGTAACATTTCTCCTCCTCTTTCTACTCTTGTTGATCTTGCTTCATTTTTCTTTTTATCTCTCCACTCTTTAAATTGTTTTCTTATTCCAAATAATCCATTTCTTAAAAAAAAGAATAGTAAACATCATTAAAATTCCAATTATAATATACCTCATAGGACCTAGCTCTACTAAAACTCGATCCAAAATAACAATAAGAAGAGTTCCCACTACAGCACCTTCTGATCTTCCAATGCCACCAATTGTTATCATTGCTAAACCCATTATCACTGTATGAAAATCAAAAAGATTGAAAGCTACACCTCTATAATATGCTGCATAAAAACCACCAATAAAACCTAACGCAACAGATGAAATTAAAAATACAGTTACCCTTGCTTTTTTGTAGTCAACTCCAGAAGCTTCGGCAAAAGATTCTTTCTTCTCAGGTGCCATTTTTAAAATTCTTCCTAAACGCTTTCCATCTATAAATCTAAATAAAAATAGAGCAGCAATTAATAAAAAAAATCCACTATAATAACTGGCATAAGTTTGTGTCATTGGTGACCAATCTTGATTTATGAATGTGTCAGCTCCAAACAAACCTCCTGAAGCTGAACCAAATGCTTTTGATGTTGTTATAAAAACTCT
>CACGJS010000036.1 GCA_902573385.1 uncultured Pelagibacteraceae bacterium
AAAAAAGTTTTTCATTTTTATTTCTTTTTTCTCTAAAATATACCTATAAACATTATAATTTTCTAAAACTCTTTGAACATAATTTCTTGTTTCTTTAAATTTGATTAATTCGATCCAATCAATGTAGTCAATTTGTTTTTTTTGAGGATTTTTATTTATTTTTTTCCAATATTTTACTCTTTTCGGACCGGCATTATATGCCGCTATAGCAAAAGGATATGATCCTTCATATTCCATGAGTAGACCAGCTATATAATGTGATCCTAAATTAATATTATATTCTGGATCAGCAGTTAATCTTGATTTGGAGTAGGGGAGCTTAGCCTGTTTAGAAACCAACTTTGCTGTATACGGCATTAATTGCATTAATCCTTTTGCACCTGCGTGACTGTTAGCCGTCATATCAAACTCACTCTCCTGTCTAATTATAGATAGTATTAGTGCTGACTCTGGAATTTTTCTCTTATTTATATATTTTGGAGTACCTATTATTGGATAATTATAATTATTATGAAATCTTTTTTCATATGAAGCAATTTTAGAAAGTTGAATTGCAAAATCATATCTAGATATATTCGTTGCTAGCTCTGCTGCTAGAATTTCACTTCCTGCCTCAATGTTATCATTAGCTAAATGTCTTAATATGTGCTTAGTATATTTGTCTTTATTTAAATCATGTAATAAATAAATGATTTTAACTAATTCTTTTTTATTAAAATATTTTTTGTATTCAACATTGACTTTCATCTGTTCAGTTAATTCAAATTTTTTATTAGGCTTAATCTTTAAATGTGCCAATTGTCCGTAATAAGTAGTTAAAAACTTAGAAGCTTCCTCATACCATTTATTTGATTGTTCATTATCTCCAATTTTTTCGTAAGCTCTACCTAACCAAAAAGCACCTCTAGATAAACTAATAGGATATCCAACATTTTGATAAAAATTGTTAAAATGATCAATAGCTAAAATAGGATTATTTAAAAAGCTTAATGCTATCCATCCACTCATCCATTCAGCTTCTGCAAACTCAGGACCTTTTTCTAATGAATGTTTGCTAGTTATTTTATATGCAGTTTCATATTTTTTTTTATAAATTAAAGCTCTAGCTATTATACTCCTTTCTTTCCACCATTTGTCTGGTCTAACTAAATAATCTTTGTTATTTTTAATTTTAAGTAAGATCTCTAATGAGTCTTCTACTCTACCTCTTTTTCTTCGCCATTTAAGTCGATCATAATTTAATCCAGCATCATTTTTTAATTTTTTAGGTACATTTTTTATTGCTTGATCTACTCCATAAGATTTGCTCATTAAAATTTGTCTGGCAGTATAAAGTAGTTCATAGTCTTTAGGTAAATACCTTAGCATTCTTTTTAAGTCCCAATACTTATTTTCCCATGCTAAATAATCAGCTCTCTTAATATAATCTTTAGAGTTTAAATATTTTTTATATTTTTTTCTAAAAAATTTCATATCTGATCTATTTAAATCAGCAGTAATCCAACCATCTTTGATCAGATCTATTCCTTTTTCTACATTTCCAATTGCTATTAAACTTTCACCCAATATTAATTTACCATAACCGCTTAGAGGCTTTCGGGGTCCAAACCAGTTAATTATTTTTTTAGGTGAAATGTTTTTTGTAGATAATTTATGTTCTGCTAAATATCTAATTCTATTAATTCTTGGGTAATTTTCATTTTTATTTATAAATAATTGATAGTCATAGAAGCTTGCTTGATTTCCGGTTGTTAATAAATGTTTCCATTGTATAAAATTATATATAGATTTATCTTTTGCTCTTTTTGATAATTTTAATGCATTTTTCCATCTACCTTTTTCAAATTCTTGAATAGATCTTTTTGCTAAGTTAAAATCTTTTTGTTTATAATATTTAGATGATTTTTGTGATTTTAAAATTTCTTTTTTTACTATTAAGGGTTTGCTTTTAGGTAATAAAAAAATATTTTTTTCTTCTTTTTTGATAGTAATTTCTTTTTCTTTTATCTTGTCTTTTTTAGGTTTTGATTTTGGTTTAATAATACTCTCAGATTTTGAATAGACATCTAAAATTGGTTTTTTTACGGGTAAAATTGTTAATTCTATTGAATAAAGATTAGTCAATAAGAGTAAGAAAATTGTTGATGTTTTAATTAAAAAAAATATTTTCATTGGTATAAATTTTACTAAATGAATCAATAAACTATGTTATAAGTATTTATGTTTAAAGGATCAAATGTTGCTTTAATAACCCCGTTTAAAAACAATATGCTTGATGTGGAGGCTTATATTAAACTTATACATTTTAATATTGAAAACGGCACAAATGCCTTGGTTCCTGCGGGTACTACTGGTGAATCTCCAACACTTAGCCACGAAGAACACCAAAGGGTAATTGAATTATGCATTAAGGAGAGCAATGGTAAAAATCCAGTAATAGCTGGCACTGGATCGAACTCTACAGAAGAGGCTATATCCTTAACAACTCATGCTGAAAAAGTTGGAGCTAATGCAGCTTTAGTTGTAACACCATATTATAACAAACCAACCCAAGAAGGACTCTATCAACATTATAAATCTATTAATGATAAATGTGGAATACCAATTATAATTTATAATATTCCAGGAAGGTCTGTAATTGATATGTCAATAGATACAATGGCTAGATTATTTGAATTAAAAAATATTGCTGGAGTGAAAGATGCTACTGGAGATTTAAACAGAGTAAATTTACAAAAAAATAAAATGGGTAATGATTTTATTCAGTTAACAGGTAATGATGATAATGCATTTGAATTTAATAAAAGAGGTGGAGTTGGCGCTATTAGTGTAACAGGAAATATTGCACCTAAATTATGCTCTAATTTTCAAAAATATTCTCTATCTAAAAAAAATAATGAACAAAAAGAAGCAGAGCGGATTGATAAAATTTTACAACCAATTCATAATGCTATGTTTATTGAAAGCAATCCAAGTCCTGTTAAATATGCCGCTAAACTTTTAGGCTTATGCGAAGATGATGTAAGATTACCTTTAGTTAAAGTTACCGATCCTACAAAAAAAATTATAAATAAAGTATTAGTATCAGCTGATTTACTTTAATGAATAAAAAAAAACCCCCTGGTTTAAAAATTATTTGTTTAAATAGAAAAGCTAGCTTTAATTATTTTTTTGAAACTTTTTATGAAGCTGGAATGGTTCTTAGTGGTTCTGAAATAAAATCTATTAGAGATGGAAAAGTTAATATAGCTGATTCATATGCAATAGAAAAAAATGGAGAAATTATATTAATTAACTCACATATAGCAGCATATAAGCAAGCTAGTTATAATAGTCATAAACCTATGGACGAAAGAAAATTATTATTAAATAAAAAAGAAATAAATAAATTAATTGGAAAAATGCAAAAAGATGGCTTTACTCTAGTCCCGACTAAGATGTATTTTAAAAAGGGTAAAGCTAAAATTGAAATAGCCCTTGCAAAAGGAAAAAAACAATATGATAAGAGAGCAACAAAGAAAAATAGAGATTGGAATCGTGAGAAGGCAAGATTTATTAGAAAAACAAGCTAAAATTGCTTACCTAGGTATAGGCTCTAATTTAGGAAATAGAAAAAAAAATATTGAAATGACAAAATATAAATTACATGAACATAATATTAAAATTTTAAAGTGTTCAAGTATTTATGAGTCTGACTCTTGGCCTGATCCAAAAAAGCCTAAATTTCTAAATATTATTATCAAAATTAAAACAATTTTTTCTTCCCTTGAACTTTTAAATATTTGCAATTTAATTGAAATTGAGTTGGGCAGAATAAGGTTTAAAAAAAATTCACCAAGAACTTGTGATATAGACATCATAGACTATGATCAAAAAGTCTCTATAAAAAGAAGTAATAATTTAATATTACCCCATAAATCTATGACTCAAAGAAACTTTGTTTTATTACCTTTTTTTGAAATTAATCAATCTTGGAAACACCCAAAATCTAAGGTTAATATTGTTAAATTAATCAGTTCATTACAAATTAAAGACTTAAGATCTATTAAACAAATATAAATTAGTGTTATAATACAGAATGCTTAATTCTGAAGAATTAATAGATAAAATTAAATCTTATAATAAATTTTTAAATTTAGATAAGCTAAATAAAGCTTATAACTTTGCTATTAAAGCTCACGGTGGTCAAAAAAGAGATTCTGGAGACCCTTATTCAAATCATCCAATTGCAGTTGCCAATATTTTAACTGAACTTAAATTAGATAGTGCAACAATTACAACTGGTTTATTACACGATACAATAGAAGACACTCATGCAACATATGAAACAATAAAAAAAGAATTTGGCATTGAAATTGCTGATCTTGTAGAAGGTGTAACTAAGATTTCAGTTTTTGAAAATCAAGCTATATCTAATTCTAAAGCTGAAAATTTCAGAAAATTAATTTTAGCAACTTCAAAGGATATAAGAGTATTACTTGTTAAAGTAGCTGATCGGCTTCATAATATGAGAACAATAAATGCAATTGATAAAATTAAAAAAAAGGAACGTATAGCAAAAGAAACAATGGAAATTTACGCACCATTAGCAGACAGAATGGGTATGCATAGAATTCGTGATGAACTAGAAGATCTTTCTTTTGAAGTTTTAAATAAAGAAGCTAGAAAATTAATAAACCAACGTTTAGATGAAATTAAAGATGACAAGGTAAATAGCTTTAACTCATTATCGTATCAATTTACAGATTTATTAAAACAAAATAATATTGATGCTAAAATTATTGGAAGAGAAAAAACTCCTTTTTCTATATGGAGAAAAGTTCAAAAAAAAAGAACTTCTTTAGAACAAATTACCGATATAATTGGATTTAGAATTATATTAAATAATACAGAAGAGTGCTATAAAGCCCTTGGTATATTTCATAAAGAGTGGAATTGTATACCTGGAAAATTTAAAGATTATATTTCTTCACCTAAAATTAATAAGTATCAATCTTTACATACTTCAATTATTGGGCCAAATATGAGACCAATCGAAATTCAACTTAGAACAATGCAAATGCATGAATTTGCCGAAAGGGGTATAGCATCACACTGGAAGTATAAATCCTCTGAAAAATTTAACTCACTAACTTGGAAGGAGTATGATTGGTTAGCTGATTTAGTTGAAATCATTGACAGAAATGAAAATCCAGAAGATTTTTTTGAGTATACTAAACTTCAAATGTTTCAAGAAAATGTTTTTTGTTTTACTCCAAAAGGTTCAGTTATAAAATTACCCAAAGATGCTACGCCTATAGACTTTGCTTATGCTGTGCATACTAAAATTGGCGATAATGCGATTGGTTGTGAAATAAATGGAAATAGCAATGAACTACAAAGTATACTAAGAAATGGTGATGTTGTTAAGATTATAACATCAAAAAATAAATCCCCATCTTTACATTGGATACCTATCACAAAAACTGGAAAAGCAAGATCTGCTATAAGAAAGTATTGGCATACAAAAGGAGAGGAAAAAGCACAAAGAGTTAAAAGATATAACACTACACTTTGGATGTCTTTACCAGATAAACCTGGTAAACTTGGAGAAGTTACAACTTTGATAGGAGAGCATAAATTAAACATTTCAGGTGTTGAAATGAAAGAAAAAACCAAAGACTATATAAATTTTAGGTTTAATCTAATTGTAAGTAACTTGAAGAACTTTACAAATTTTATTAGTCAGTTAAAACAATTAGAGATTAAATTTAAAATTATAAGACACGAGGATAAAAGAAATGCTTTCACACAAAAAATCTTTAAATATTTTAAAAAAAACTAACGCTTTATTAGAAGGGCATTTTGTTTTATCATCTGGTTTGCATTCCTCAAAATATATTCAATGTGCAAAATTATTAAGTTATCCTTTTTTATCAGAAAAAATTAGTTCTTCATTAGCTAAAAAGATAAAAAAAAAATTTAAAAGGTTTGATTTAATTTTAGCACCAGCTATTGGTGGTATAGTAATAGGCTATGAAATTGGTAGGCTTTTAAGAAAAGAGACAATTTTTTGTGAAAGAGTTAATGGAATTTTTAAATTACGAAGAGGATTTCATATTAAAAAAAATTCTAAAGTTTTAATTATAGAAGATGTTATAACAACCGGTAAGTCAAGTATGGAATGTGTAAAGCTAATTACTAAATCAAAAGCAAAGCTAGTAGGTTTTGCTTCAATAATAGATAGATCCACTAAAAAAACATTAAAGATCAAAAAAACTATTGTTTCTCACATGAAGATAGATGTGCCAACTTTTAAAAAGAAAAATCTTCCAGATTATTTAAAATCTATGCCTATAACTATACCAGGTAGTAGATTTATAAAATGAAAAGGCTGGGTGTAAATATAGATCATGTAGCTACAATTAGAAATGCAAGAGCTTCAGTCCATCCAAATCCATTGAAATTTGCAATTAAGGCTATGAGTTATGGAGCTTCATCAGTAACAATTCATCTTAGAGAAGACAGAAGACATATTAAAGATTCTGATGTTAAAAAGATATGTAAAAATAAAAACATACGAGTTAATTTAGAAATGTCTTTGAATCAAAAAATTTTAAAAATCGCATTAAAAAATAAACCAAATTTTGTTTGTATAGTTCCAGAAAACAGAAAAGAGATAACTACAGAAGGTGGTTTAAATTTAAATAAAAATAAAATAAAAATTAAAAAAATTATTTCAACTTTTAATAAAAATAATATTAGAACAAGTTTATTTATTAACCCAACTCTTAAAGATATAAAAATTTCAAAAAAGCTAAATACTAAGTGTATTGAATTACATACTGGAAAATTATCAACTCTGATTAAAAAAAATAAGTATTATTTTTTTGAGTTAAATAAAATAAAAAAATGTTCAAAGCTGGCCTATTCTCTTGGTCTTGAGGTTCACGCTGGTCATGGACTTGATTACAAAACAACAAAAATTTTGACAAAAATTAAATATATTAAAGAATTTAATATAG
>CACGJS010000037.1 GCA_902573385.1 uncultured Pelagibacteraceae bacterium
GTCAAACTTTTTAATCTACAATTTAATTTAGGATTATCTTCATTTAAAGTTTTATATGAAATCATTATAGAGTCATTTTTATACCTTAAAAAATGTGTTAATTTATCAGAATGAATGTCTGTAATTCTTTTATTATTTTTATTATAGATAAGGTTATTTTTTGAAACTGCTATTTTGCCAGTTATAAAAGGTATTTTATTTTTTCTACTAAAAAAATAAGGTATATAGAAATCACTTACATCTTTTTTAAGTAAGCCTCTCTTAACAATAATATTCTTTTTTTTTAATATTTTAAAACTTTTACCTTTAACTTTATAATCAATATCATCAATAGGGTAATAAACTTCACTTATTTTATTTTTTATTATTTGATTGGTACAAGGAGAAGTACGACCATAATGATTGCAAGGTTCTAGTGTTACATATAATTTTGAACCATTCAAACTCTCATTAGAATTTTTTATAGCATTGTATTCAGCATGTGGTCTTCCATTATATCCAGTTTGACCTATTGAAATAATCTTATTATTTTTAACTATTATGCACCCAACTGAAGGATTTTCACCTGTTAGTCCTTTTCTTAAACTTGCTAACTTTAAAGCAAGTTTCATATAATTAATATCTTCTTTAGAAAAATTATCTTTTTTTGTAGACATCTAATTTGTCCACGAATTGTACAAAATCTTTTTCTTCTCTAAAATTTCTATAAACAGACGCAAATCTAACGTAGGCAACAGGATCAAGTTCTTTGAGACCTTCCATAACCATTGTTCCTATATTGTTTGTTGTAATTTCATTTTGACCCAATTCTTCAAGTGATCTTGATATTTTAGTTATAAATTTTTCAATTGTCTCCGTATCTAATGGTCTTTTTTTTAAAGCTATATAAATAGATTTTGAAAGTTTATCCCTATCAAATGAAGATTTTCTACCATTTTTTTTTACAACAATTAGCTCTCTAAATTGAACTCTTTCAAAAGTAGTAAATCTACCACCACAAATACATTGTCGTCTACGTCTTATTACTGTTCCATCTTCTGCTGGTCTAGAGTCAACAACAGATGTTTCTCCTTTTTTACAAATTGAGCATATCATTTATTTAAGATTCTTATAGATTGGAAAACAAGAAGTAAGCTTTATAACTTCTTCTCTAACTTCATTCTCAATTTTAGTATTATTTTTAGGATTTTCTGACAAACCTTTAACTACTTTTGTTATTAAATGGCCAACTTTTTGAAATTCTTTTAAACCAAAGCCTCTAGTTGTAGCAGCCTGAGTTCCCAGCCTTATACCTGATGTGATCATCGGTTTTTCTGTATCAAATGGTATTCCATTTTTATTGCACGTAATATTTGCATTTGAAAGACTTTCAGCAGCAGCATTACCTTTTACATTAAAAGGTCTTAAGTCTACCAACATTAAATGTGTATCGGTACCGCCAGAATAAATTTTAAATCCATTACTCTTAAGTGTTTCCGATAGAATTTTTGCATTTTCTAAAACAGATTTAATATAAATTTGAAAATCAGGTCTCAATGCTTCTAAAAAACCAGCGGCCTTAGCGGCAATTATGTGCATTAATGGACCACCTTGATATCCAGGGAATACAGCTGTATTAAATTTTTTGGCTAGTTCTTCATGATTTGTTAAAATAATTCCACCCCTTGCACTTCTAAAAACTTTATGTGTTGTTGAAGTTACAACATGAGCATAATCACATGGATTAGGATAACCTTTTCCAGCTACTAAACCTGAAAAATGAGCCATATCAACCATAAGATAAGCACCTACTTTATCTGCAATTTCTCTAAATTTTTTGAAATCAATTACTCTGGAATAAGCACTTCCACCTGCTATTATTAGTTTTGGTTTGTGTTCTAAAGCAAGTTTTTCTAAATTCTCATAGTCAATAAGTTCAGATTCCTTATCAACATCATATCCTATTGCGTTAAACCATTTACCTGACATTGAGATTTTTAAACCATGAGTAATATGACCTCCTGAATTTAAACTCATACCTAAAAATTTATCTCCAGGATTTAATAAAGCTAAAAAAACCGCTCCATTAGCTTGAGCTCCTGAATGTGGTTGAGCATTTGCAAATTTACAGTTAAATAATTTTTTAAGTCTTTCGATTGCTAAACTTTCTGCAACATCAACATGTTCACATCCGTTATAATATCTTTTACCTGGATAACCTTCTGCATATTTATTTGTTAAAACAGAACCTTGAGCTTGTAATACAGCTTGAGAAACTATATTTTCAGATGCAATTAACTCTATATGTTGTTGCTGTCTCTTTAATTCATCGCTAATAGATTTGTACAGTTCAGGATCCGTTTTTGACAAATCA
Organism: uncultured Pelagibacteraceae bacterium; assembly: GCA_902573385.1. Taxonomy (GTDB): domain Bacteria; phylum Pseudomonadota; class Alphaproteobacteria; order Pelagibacterales; family Pelagibacteraceae; genus Pelagibacter. The sequence continues at coordinate 2,354 of CACGJS010000037.1, forward strand.
TCTTCGAAAAAACTTTTATATTGATCGTTTAAATAATTATTTACACTAGACATAATTAAATTTTTTTAATTCTTTTTAAGTGTCTTCCACCTTCAAATTTTGTTTTTAAAAAAATGCTAACATAATTTAAAGCATTTTTTTTTGTTAACAATCTTGATCCTAATGTAATGATATTTGCATTATTATGCAATCTTGATAATTTTGCAGTTTTTGAATTAAAACACTGTGCTGCGCGTATATTTTTATGTTTATTTGCGGCAATATTCATACCAATACCAGATCCACAAATTAATATTCCAACATAATTTTTATTAGTTTTAACTTTTTTTGCTACTTTATGGGCATATTCAGGATAATCAACTCTCCTATTAGTTTTAGGACCCATATCATTATATGTAATTTTTCTTTTATTTAAGTAATGTTTAATTAATTCCTTTAATTTATAACCTGCATGATCTGATGAAATAAATATTTTTTTCAATTTAATTAAATTTGTGATCTAAAACACATGCAACTAAGTGGATTCTATCTTCTTCTCCTCCATTAAAAGCATTGTGGTATTTTGTATTATTTGTGATCCATACAGATCCATCAGCTGGCAAATGTTTTGCAACATTTTCAACAACCATAATAGAACCGGGATTTGTTATAATGGGTATATGCAATCTTGGCTCTGGATCTCTGTGCCAACTTAACGTAGATCTTGGTTGTTTTAATAAAATTCTAACTCTACCTAATTTGTATTTTGAAGAGAGAGCATCAAAGACTTCTTTGAAATAAGTATTTTTATAGTCATCAATAAATTCAGAATAAGCTTTTTCATCTATTGGAATATCTCTAACACATTCTTTTCCTGATGAATTTGGTTTTGTCCAAAAAACACCTCTAGCTTTATGACCTCTTATAGAATCTGGATTGCCAGGTATCTGTGTCAATGAAATAGCTCCAAAGTTAGAAATTCCTTTAGGTCCATCAAAATTTTTAATCTTTAAAATTTCATAGTATGCTTTTTGAAGCTGATTAATATCAAATTTGATATCTTGTTTTTCAAAATCATTAAAATTTAATATCATTTAAATTGTTTATTACCCTTTTTAATATATATTTTGTATATTACATTTGTCGCATTTTATAAATAAATTTGAATAATGATAACAGGAAATTACCCAAATTTGAGACTTAGACGCAGTCGAAAGAACGATTGGTCAAGAAGACTAATTCAAGAAAATAGCCTCTCATCAAGCGATTTTATATTGCCAATATTTTTAATAGATGGAAAAAATATAAGACAACCAATCAAAACAATGCATGATGTATTTAGATATACTATCGATAAATTAGGATTCGTAATTGATAAAGCAATAAAAAATAAAATACCTATGGTTGCATTATTTCCATATACAAAAAAATCTATAAAAAATGAACTTGGTAGTGAAGCATTAAATTATGATAATCTAGTGTGTAGGGGTATTCAATATATTAAAAAAAGATACAAAAATGAAATTGGCATAATGTGTGATGTGGCTTTAGATCCATATACTTCGCATGGACATGATGGTTTATTAAAATCAAACTATGTTTTGAATGATGAAACTGTTGATGTTTTAGTTAACCAATCATTATTACAAGCTCAAATGGGTTGTGATGTTATAGCTCCATCAGATATGATGGATGGTAGAATTGGTAAAATAAGAAAAGCTCTTGATAAAAATGATCATCAAATGGTTCAAATACTTTCTTATGCTGTAAAATATTCTTCGAGTTTTTATGGGCCGTTTAGGGATGCAGTAGGATCGAAAAAATTATTAAAAGGTAATAAAAAAAATTATCAAATGGATTTTAGAAATAGCGATGAATCCTTAAGAGAGGTATCTCTCGATATAAAAGAAGGTGCCGATATGATTATGGTAAAACCAGGCATGCCTTATCTAGATATAATTAAATTAATAAAAGATAATTTCAAAATTCCTGTTTTAGCCTATCAAGTTTCTGGAGAATACACACTATTAAGTAATGCTATAAGAAAAGGTGATATTGACGATGGTGCTATCATTGAAAGTTTAATGTCATTTAAAAGAGCTGGAGCCAATGCTATAGTAACTTATTATGCTGATAGGGTTTCAAGTTTATTAAAATAATTATTTTAAAATATTAATAAAATCTAATCTTGATGATGGATAATTGATATTATTAGGCTTTAATATATTCTTATCTATATAATCACCTACAAGGTTAAGACCTTTTATTAAACTTGTTTTATCTATTTTATTGCTATTAACTTCAACAAGAAAGCTTGGTACAATTTTTTTTTCAAAATTATTTTGGACAAAATATTGTTTTTTATTATTAATAATCTCAAAATTAACCAATTTCTTTAATTCTAAATCAAAACCAACAAGTCTTAATAATTCCAATTCCCAAAAAATATATTCTTTAGTCCAGTTTTCAGTTGATAGAATATTAAAAAAATTATCAATTAAATAATAAATATTTGAATTATTTTGAGCTTCTACTGTAATAATTTTAATCAGGTTCATTGCACTAGTAATGCATAATAATTTTTTCTTATTATCAAAATATAATGGAGTAATTGCATTTAATATTTCAACTTTAAAATATCCCATTCTGCCATCATTTTTATGTGTGTAATTAATATGAATTTTATTACCTATCTCTAGGTAATTTTTAATTTTTTTTGAAGAAGCGCCAAATATTACACCAGAAACTTTACCATGATTTTCACTAAACAATTCAGCTATTATAGAATTTTCATTATATTTATTTTTCGACAATAAATACGCTGAATCATTCCAATTCATTATTTATTTAAATTTTTTAATAAAATTTTGGCGGCATCTTGTTCAGCTTCTTTTTTAGAAGTTCCATTTCCAATAAAAATTTTAGAATTTTTTAATTTAACTGAAACTTTAAAAAATGGTTTATGTCTTGGACCAGAATTTTCAATAAGTTTATAAATAGGAAAATTTTTAAACCTTTTTAAAGAGTATTCTTGTAGTTGTGTTTTTGAATCGATAAAAGTTATTATACTTGCTTTAAGATCATTATTCCAAATTTTAAGAATAAATTTTTCAACAACATTTAAACCTTGATCTAAAAAAATTGCGCCAATCAAAGATTCACATGAATCAGCTATTATTTTATTTTCAATTATTATTTTTCTATTACTATTATTTGAAATTAATATAAATTTATCTAAATCTATTGATTTACCAATTTCCATACATTTTTTTTTATTTACTAATGATGCCAATTTTTTATCTAAAGACCCTTCTTTTTCATTTGGATAAATTTCAAGTAATCTTTTAGATAAAATCAATCCTAAAACTCGATCACCTAAAAACTCAAGCTTTTCATAATTATTAACAGAATCAAAACTTTTGTGTGTTAAACTTTTTATAAGAAGATTAGAATTTTTAAATTTGACATTTATTTTTTTTTCAATTTTTGAAATATTTAAGTTCATCAATTTATTTTTTTAAAAAATCTATTTAATCTGATAGTTTTATGCCATTTAAGAAAGTTAAAGATACTGCCAATTCTATAATCTGATGAAAAAAAAATAAATTGAGCTTTGCCTACCAAATTATTTTCATGAACGTAGCCTACGCTAGATAAATATCTACTATCTTTAGAACAATCTCTATTATCTCCTAAAAAAAAATAATGTTTAAAAGGAACAACAAATTCATCTGAATTTTGATAGCTATATTCTTTAAAATAGGCGGCTTTATAATTTTTGCCATTAGGTAATTTTTCACTAAAAGAATTTATTTTAATTGAGTTTACTGATCCACAATATACAAAATCATCTTCTGAAATTTTTGTTTTAGGAATTTGTATTCCATTTAAATATAAATCACTGTTAAAAAATCTTAATTTATCACCAGGTAGTCCTATCAATCTTTTAACATAATCTGTTCTGTTATCCGCAGGAGTTTTAAATACTATTACATCTCCTCGTTTTGGTTTTTTTGATAAAATTCTATTTTTGAAGATGGGAGGACTGAATGGGAATGAATGTTTGCTATAACCATATGAATATTTTGTAACAAACAACCTGTCTCCTATTAATAAATTGGGCTCCATAGATGATGAAGGGATATAAAATGGTTGTATGAGTAATGATCTAATTATGATAGCAATTATTAATGCATATAAAAGAGTTTTTAAATTATCGGTAATAAAATTTTTATCTATTTTCATTTTATTTGTAAAATTACGAATGCTATAGAATATTTTTTTTCATCAGATATAGATAGGAAGAATTTAATTGATGTGACATTAAATTTTTTTTTAACTATATACAAAATTTTTTTATTTATTTTAAAATTGGGTTTTCCAAGTTTATCATTTACAATATCTATATCTATAAAATTAAAATTATTTCTAAAACCAGTACCAATCGATTTAGATAAAGCCTCTTTAGCAGCAAATCTTTTAGAATA
>CACGJS010000038.1 GCA_902573385.1 uncultured Pelagibacteraceae bacterium
TATTAGTATTTGTTTCAATTGGAGAAAAGCATTCAATTAAATCTCCTTTTTTAAAATTTGACTTTCCTTCTTTAAATAATCCCCAAACATTTGACTCCAAAAAAGGTTTTATTTTGAAGGATTCTTGACCTTTCAGAACTTCAATTTCTAATTTTCCATCAGCAGTTGAAGTTAATTTTGCTTTTAAAAATCTAATTAGTCTTTTTTTTTTTGAAAAACTATTTCTTAATTTAGCTTTAAAAGATTTTTCACTTTTAATACCTAAAATATTTAAAAGATAAGGGTGAACGAAAAACCTGAAACATGCAGCTGAGGAAATAGAATTACCTGGAAGACCAAATATTGCTTTTTCAAAATTTTTAAATTTAGCAAATAGTATTGGTTTACCCGGTCTAATAGTAACACCCTTAAAAAAATTTGATAAATTAAATTTTTTAACTACAGATGGAACAAAATCATGCTTACCTGCTGATACAGCGCCAGATGTAATTATAATATCTATTTTAGATTTAATATTTTTCTTTATTTTTTTTTCAAAAAACTTTTTATCATTATCTCTTAAAATTCCACCATCTATAAAATTAAATAAAAAATTATTAGATAAAGATTTTATATAATGACTATTAGAGTTTCTAACTTTCCAATTAGGTATAACTTTATTATTAGAAATTTCATTTCCTGTTGAAAAAAACAAGATATTAGGTTTTTTTTTAACTTTAATTTTTGTAATACCTAATGTTTTAAATGCAAGGATATGAGAAGGCTGAATTATTGTTCCTTTTTTAATTATTAAGTCTTTTTTTTTATAGTCAGATCCAACATATCTAATATGTTGTTTTTTTTTTATCTTTTTATTTATTACTATATATTTCTTATTTTCATTACTTGGAAAAAAATTAATTTTTTCAATTGGGATAATAGTATCAAAAAGCTTAGGTACAAGTGCTCCAGTCATTACTTCAACAGTTGAAAATTTTTTAATTCTATTTAATTTCGGATTATCTCCAGCAGCTATAGTTTTTAAAATTTTGAATTTTTTTTTATTTTTTTTATTTAATTTTTTTGTTTCTATCGAATTAATTGCAAAACCATCAAATGCAGCATTAGTACCTGCTGGATAATTTACAGGACAATAAATATCATGTGAATTGATCCTATTTATTGATTTTGCTGAGTCAACTAATTCATCTTTAATCTTGATTTTTGATTTTATCAAAATTTTTCTAGCCTGTTTATAATTAATCATTTAAATTTTCTATCAATATTTTTTTAGCTTCTTCAAAATCTTCTTTTGTATTTATATTAAAAAAAGGATCAAATTTTTTTATTTTTATATCAATTGTTTTTACTCCTATCTTATTTGCCCAATCTTCAACTTTTCTAAAATTATTTTTTATCAAATCTTTTTCTAAAGTTTCCAACAAATTCATTGACCACAAGCCAAAAATATTATGCCTTTTGTTATTTGATTTAATAAAATACAACATGCTGTCTTTTAGTTTAATTCTTTTTTGATATTCATCAATAATTGTTGTTTCAAAAAAAGGTGTGTCAGATGGAAATGTGGCGATCCACTTATAGTTTTTTTGATTTTCTTTAACCCATTTCATAGCACTCAGAACTCCTACCAATGGTCCAAAGTCATCAAAACAATCAGGAATTACTGTTACATTTTTTATTTTTTTTGTATCTAAGTTATGACTTGAGACAATAAGTATCTCTTCATATTTATTGCTAATTTTAAATAAAACGTGCTCTAACAATGTTTTATCACCAAGCTTTATATGGTTTTTATCTTCACCAAATCTCTTTGATTTTCCACCTGCTAGCACAACAGCTAAAATATTGTTATCTTCCATAAATCAAAATATAAAACATTAATCTCTTAATTAAAGAATTATAATGGACTTAAAAATTTTAGAAATTGCATCAAATACTGATAACCACAAGGTAATAAAAAATTATACACATCAATCAAAGAATAAAAACCCTTTATGTGGTGATGAAATGGAAATTAGTTTAGTAGTTAAAGACAATATAGTTCAAGACATGGGATATCAATGTAAATCATGCGTATACTGTCAAGCTTCTGTCAGTTTGCTTTCAAGATGGGTTATACAAGCACCAATAGAAAAAATTTCTGATTTTATATCAAAAGCTGAGTTTTTCTTTAATGAAAATTTTGATCAATTAAAAAAGACTAATATAAAGGATCATAAAGATTTTAAAAAAATAATGAATCATAAAAATGTTTCTAGAAAAGAATGTTTATTACTTCCTTTTAAAACTCTTTCAAAAGCCTTAAAGCTTTAAAACAACATTAAAAATAAAAATATGATGAATATAGTAAAAGAAAACTTTAATAGAGCTCTTTATGCATTAATATTTTCAATAATTACGATTGGTACTCTTTCATTTTTAAGTTTTGAAACTCCTTATGGTTTATTCTTAGCTGGGTCATTTGGGTCATCTATGGTTTTGCTTTTTGGATATCCAGAAAGTCCTTTTGCACAACCTAAAAATGTTTTCTTTGGACACTTAGTAACTTCTGTGGCTGGTGTTTTAATTTTAAAGTTTCTTCCAATAGATCAATTCTTGCAAATAGCTATTGCAGTAGGTCTTGGTATTTTTGTAATGATATTACTTGGTGTAACTCATCCACCAGCAGGAGGAAACCCTATTGTTATAATTCTGGGTGCAGTTTCTTATGATTTTTTATTAAACCCAATTATTTTTGGTTCGATAACAATAATTGTTTACGCAATTATTATAAATCGTTTCATTTTAAAGAAAAACTACCCAAGTAGCTGAAAAAACTAATCTTTTCGTTGTTTAAAATTTAGCCAGTTTAAATATACTGGGTTAATGAATTCTAATTATAAAATCATAAAATTTAGATCTAATAACTTAAATGAAGTTAATGATCAAATATCTATTGAAGAACCACTGGAAATAATACTCAAATATAAAGATAAAGAAAATTGGAAAAAAAATACTATATCCATTACGATGAGAACACCTGGAGATGATGAGGATTTAGTTACTGGCTTTCTTTTTAATGAAAGAATAATTGAAAAAATTAGCCATATAGAAAATATTGAAACTAGTGGTATGCCTGTTGGACAATATAAATTACAAAATAAAGTTATTATTACAATAAACAATTCAGAGAATATAGACATTGATAAAATTAAAAGAAATTTTTTGACTAATTCTTCGTGTGGCGTGTGTGGAAAAACATCACTTGAGTCTTTAGAAATTATTAAGAAAGACAAAATATTAAAATCTATCCCTAAAATAAATCACGAAATAATAATGAAATCTCCGGATATATTAAAAAAAAAACAAACTGAGTTTTCAAAAACAGGCGGCATTCATGCCAGTGGATTATTTAATGTTAAAGGAGAAATTGTTGCTTTAAAAGAAGATGTAGGGCGACATAATGCTTTAGACAAACTAATTGGATACGTTTTAAAAAAAAATTTACTTGATAATAGTTCTCAATTTTTAACTTGTTCTGGAAGGCTCAACTTTGACCTTGTTCAAAAGGCTCTTATGGCAAATATAAGTGTTTTGATTGGTGTAGGTGCGCCAACCAGTCTCGCTATAGATTTGGCTAATAAGTTTGACATGACATTAGTTGGTTTTGTAAAAGAAGATAGTTTTAATATTTATAGTAATAATGAAAGAATTATAATAAAAAAATAAAAATTTTATCAGGGTAAATTGTGTCAAAAAATATCAGTAACTTATCAGGCAGAATTGGTTTAAAAAAAAATTTGTTTGAAAAAATTTCTGAAAGATCCTTAAATTCTAAAGATTCTAGTAGAATAAAAGAAATAGCAAATGAATATAACATGGGTGTTTCAACTATTCATGGTGCTGAAAGTTTTTATGAATTTTTAAGACCTGCTCATAGAGAGAAAAAAGCTTTTGTTTGTAATGGAAGTGCCTGCATGTGTTCGGGTACGCAAGAGCCATTAAAGAAAAAATTAAAAGAAAAATTAGGTGAAGATAAAGTAGGTGAAATGTTTTGCCTTGGACACTGTTATGAAAACCATGCTTTCCATTATGATGGAGAAAATTATGCTGGTAAAGATATTAATAAAATTGATGAAATAATTAAAGGTAAAAATATTAAACAAGACAAATTTTTCTCAAAAAGTTTTGCTTCAACAAGTTTTTTAATGGATGATAAGCTTTCAAATTTAGATCAATTTAAAAAACTTTTAAATAGATATATCAATTCTGATAAACAAGAAATAATAAAATCACTATTAGACTCAAATCTAACAGGTAGAGGTGGTGCTGGTTTTCCCACTGGAATGAAATGGGATTTTTGTGGAAAAGCAAAGTCAGAAAAAAAATATGTTATTTGTAATGCTGATGAGGGAGACTCCGGCGCATTTTCAGATAGATATTTATTAGAAGATCAACCTCTAAAGGTTTTATTTGGAATGATTATCTGTGGATATGTAATTGGAAGTAATGAAGGGGTATTATATATTAGAGGTGAATATCCAAAATCAATAGAAGCAATAAATGGATCTATTAACTCATTAAAGAAAGAAGGTTTATTAGGAGAAAATATTCTTAGTACAAATTTTTCTTTTGATTTAAATATTTGTATTGGTCAAGGTGCATACATATGTGGTGAAGAAACTGCTTTAATTGCATCAATAGAAGGACGTAGAGCAGAAGTTGATGTGCGACCTCCTTTTCCTGTCACTGAGGGACTTTATAAGAAACCAACTGTTGTAAATAATGTTGAATCTTTAGCAGCGGCCACTGGTATACTTATTAATGGAGCAGAAAAATTTGCTGTAATTGGTAATAAAAAATCTGCAGGTACAAAATTAGTTTGTTTTGACAGTTTTTTTAATAATCCAGGAGTCTACGAAGTTGAAATGGGAACTCCAATGAAAAAAGTTTTGTATGATATAGGTGGTGGTTTTAAAGAGCCTATAAAAGCATTACAAATTGGTGGACCGCTTGGTGGTGTCGTACCAATTACTGAAGTGGAAAAATTAAATCTAGATTTTCAAGAATTTACAGCTGCGGGTTTTATGTTAGGGCACGCGAGCATTGTAAGTATTCCAAAAGATTTTCCAATGGTTGAATATATCCATCATTTATTTGAATTCTCAGCTGAAGAATCATGTGGAAAATGTTTTCCAGGTAGACTTGGCTCATACAGAGGTAAGGAAATGTTTGACCAAGCAAAAAATAAAACTGCTAAAATTCCATTAAAATTGTTAAATGAGTTGCTTACTACAATGCAAAAAGGCTGTTTATGTGCTTTATGTGGAGCTATACCAACACCTATAATGAATATATTAAAGTATTTTGGTGATGAAATGAAAAATGATATGGTGAAAGATAATTAATGAGCTCAGAAAAAAGAAAAATTGCCTATATAGATGGTAAACCATATGAAATTGGTCCTAACCATACTTCTGTTTTAAAATTCGTAAAAAGTTACCTCGGAGAAAAAAAAGTTCCTACTTTATGTGATGATCCAAACTTGGCACCTTATGGGGCTTGTAGAGTTTGTTCTGTTGAAGTTGCTTTAGTTAAGGATGGCCCAACTAAAGTTATAGCTTCATGTCATACACCAATAGGTGAAAACCAACATGTTTTTACAAATAATGAAAATTTAACTGCATTAAGAAAAAATATTGTTGAACTGGTTTTAACTGATCACCCAATGGAGTGTGGGACTTGTGAAGTTAATAATAACTGCGAACTTCAAGATGTTGCAAACGATTTAGGTATTTCAGACCATAGATATAATTCTCCAAAACAACATAAAGGTATTCCGAAAGACACATCTCATGATTATATGAGAATGAATTTAGATAACTGTATTAAT
>CACGJS010000039.1 GCA_902573385.1 uncultured Pelagibacteraceae bacterium
ATAGCCATAATTATGAAATGTTTATTTAATATCCTAAAAAAACACAAAAAACGTGTATTTTCTAGTAAAATTAATGTTTTTTTTTAAAAGTTAACTGCTTGATTTAATTTTATTTTAGCCTATAAGCGTCACACTTTCATAATGAAATTATTGTAAACGCAATAAATTATTGTGAATTATTGGGCTTTTTAAGCCTAATTAGCTATTTAAAAAGTAAAAATTTAAGAAGAGAAGTGTGGACGGTTAAGGTTACCAAAATTTGTCGTACACACTTCAAAATCATATAAATTTTATTCTTAGAATTTATATATGAAGCTAGTGTGCGCCGTTTTTTAACTTGAGAGTTTGATCATGGCTCAGAACGTACGCTGGCGGCACGCCTTATACATGCAAGTCGAACGAAGTAGCAATACTTAGTGGCAGACGGGTGAGTAACATGTGGGTATCTTCCCTTTGGCCTGGAATAACACGAGGAAACTTGTGCTAATACCGGATAAGTCTTTACGGAGAAAGCTTTATGCACCATTGGATGAGCCTGCACTAGATTAGTTTGTTGGTGGGGTAATGGCCTACCAAGACTTTGATCTATAGCTGATTTGAGAGGATGATCAGCCACATTGGAACTGAGACACGGTCCAAACTCCTACGGGAGGCAGCAGTAGGGAATCTTGCACAATGGAGGAAACTCTGATGCAGCGATGCCGCGTGAGTGAAGAAGGCCCTTGGGTTGTAAAGCTCTTTCGTCGGGGAAGAAAATGACTGTACCCGAATAAGAAGGTCCGGCTAACTTCGTGCCAGCAGCCGCGGTAATACGAAGGGACCTAGCGTAGTTCGGAATTACTGGGCTTAAAGAGTTCGTAGGTGGTTAAAAAAGTTGGTGGTGAAATCCCAGAGCTCAACTCTGGAACTGCCATCAAAACTTTTTAGCTAGAGTATGATAGAGGAAAGCAGAATTTCTAGTGTAGAGGTGAAATTCGTAGATATTAGAAAGAATACCGATTGCGAAGGCAGCTTTCTGGATCATTACTGACACTGAGGAACGAAAGCATGGGTAGCGAAGAGGATTAGATACCCTCGTAGTCCATGCCGTAAACGATGTGTGTTAGACGTTGGAAATTTATTTTCAGTGTCACAGAGAAATCAGTAAACACACCGCCTGGGGAGTACGACCGCAAGGTTAAAACTCAAATGAATTGACGGGGACCCGCACAAGTAGTGGAGCATGTGGTTTAATTCGAAGATACGCGCAGAACCTTACCAACACTTGACATGTTCGTCGCGACTCTAAGAGATTAGAGTTTTCGGTTCGGCCGGACGAAACACAGGTGCTGCATGGCTGTCGTCAGCTCGTGTCGTGAGATGTTGGGTTAAGTCCCGCAACGAGCGCAACCCTCACTTTTAGTTGCCATCATTAAGTTGGGCACTCTGAAAGAACTGCCAGTGATAAGCTGGAGGAAGGTGGGGATGACGTCAAGTCCTCATGGCCCTTACGTGTTGGGCTACACACGTGCTACAATGGTATCTACAACAGGAAGCAAAACAGCGATGTTAAGCAAATCCCAAAAAGATACCTCAGTTCGGATTGCACTCTGCAACTCGAGTGCATGAAGCTGGAATTACTAGTAATCGTGGATCAGCGTGCCACGGTGAATACGTTCCCGGGTCTTGTACACACCGCCCGTCACACCATGGGAGTTGGTTCTACCTTAAGGCAAGGCTTTAAACCCTTGACCACGGTATAGTCAGCGACTGGGGTGAAGTCGTAACAAGGTAGCCGTAGGGGAACCTGCGGCTGGATTACCTCCTTTCTAAGGATGAATGAAAGTAAAATTTCATTCTAAATAATATACATAGGTAATGTTGACCGTCCTCATTTCTCTTCTTAAATTAATGTTTCCTTCTTGTAGGGCCGGTAGCTCAGTTGGTTAGAGCACACCCTTGATAAGGGTGGGGTCGAAAGTTCGAGTCTTTCTCGGCCCACCATACTTAACTGGGGGATTAGCTCAGCTGGGAGAGCGCCTGATTTGCATTCAGGAGGTCAGCGGTTCGATCCCGCTATCCTCCACCAGGAAACATTTAGTTATTAAAAATGTAAATAAAATAAATTTATATCAATATCTATATCCGAACATTGAAAGTTATTATTTAATGTTCAAAAATAAAAATTTGATCACAACACAGAAAAATTTTTTCTGTGCATAAATCAAGCGTTTAAGGGCGTGTGGCGGATGCCTTGGCACTGAAAGCCGATGAAGGACGTGATATACTGCGATAAGTTTCGGGGAGCTGTATGTAAGCTTTGATCCGAAAATTTCCGAATGGGGAAACCCACCACTTTATGTGGTACTTTAAACTGAATACATAAGTTTAAAGAGATAACCTGGAGAACTGAAACATCTAAGTAACCAGAGGAGAAGAAATCAATTGAGATTCCGTTAGTAGTGGCGAGCGAAAGCGGACTAGGCCAGTAGTTTTGTTAAAAAAATTTGAATAGTTTGGAAAAGCTAACCAAAGAGGGTGATAGTCCCGTATGAGTAATGTTTAATAAAATTCTTGAGTAAAGCGGGACACGTGAAATCCTGCTCGAATATAGGGGGACCACCCTCTAAGCCTAAATACTCTTCAGTGACCGATAGTGAACTAGTACCGTGAGGGAAAGGTGAAAAGAACCCCTATTAGGGGAGTGAAATAGAACCTGAAACCGCATGCCTACAATCAGTCGAAGCTCTTTTTAGAGTGACGGCGTACCTTTTGTATAATGGGTCAGTGACTTAATTTATTAAGCAAGCTTAAGCCATCTAGGTGTAGGCGAAGCGAAAGCAAGTCTTAATAGGGCGATAAGTTTAATGAATTAGACCCGAAAACGAATGAGCTTACCATGAGCAGGTTGAAAGCAAGGTAACACTTGCCGGAGGACCGAACCAGTTGACGTTGAAAAGTCTTTGGATGACTTGTGGTAAGGGGTGAAAGGCCAACCAAATTCGTAGATAGCTGGTTTTCCGCGAAAACTATTTAGGTAGTGCGTTGAATAAATAGATACTTAGAGGTAGAGCACTAAATGGGCTAGGGGGAAGAGATTCTTACCAAACCTAATAAAACTCCGAATGCTAAGTATTGTTCTTCAACAGACAGACTGTGGGTGCTAAGGTCCATGGTCGAGAGGGAAAGAGCCCAGACCACCAGATAAGGTCCCCAAATTATGATTAAGTGTGAAAGGATGTGGAAATTCCTTAACAGCCGGGAGGTTGGCTTAGAAGCAGCCATCCTTTAAAGATAGCGTAACAGCTCACCGGTCTAATAGAGTTTCTGCGCCGAAGATGTAACGGGGCTAAAATCATATACCGAATCTGTGGATTTATAATTTTTTCGAAAGTTATAACTGGTAGCGGAACGTTCTGTAAGCCTGTGAAGGAATACCCGTGAGGGATTCTGGAGGTATCAGAAGTGCGAATGCTGACATAAGTAACGATAAAAGAAGTGAAAAACTTCTTCGCCGAAAATCCAAGGGTTTCTGCGCAAGGTTAATCCGCGCAGAGTTAGTCGGCACCTAAGACGAGGGCGAAAGCCGTAGTCGATGGAAATAAGGTTAATATTCCTTAACCAGATGGTAGTGACGAATCTTGTAAGTTGTGAGTTCTTAATGGATTGAACTTGCCGCGAAAAGGTTCCAAGAAATAGCTCCATCATTAGACCGTACCCTAAACCGACACAGGTGGATTAATAGAGTATATTTAGGCGCTTGAGAGAATGATGTTGAAGGAACTCGGCAAAATGCTTCCGTAACTTCGGGATAAGGAAGACCCTTTTTTAGGCAACTATTGAAGGGTGGCACAAGCCAGGGAGAAGCGACTGTTTATCAAAAACACAGGGCTCTGCTAACACGTAAGTGGATGTATAGGGTCTGACGCCTGCCCGGTGCTGGAAGGTTAATGCGATGGGTGCAAGCTCATTTCTGAAGCCCCAGTAAACGGCGGCCGTAACTATAACGGTCCTAAGGTAGCGAAATTCCTTGTCGGGTAAGTTCCGACCTGCATGAATGGCGTAACGATTTCTCCGCTGTCTCCAACATCAACTCAGTGAAATTGAATTCTCCGTGAAGATGCGGAGTTCGCGTAGTTAGACGGAAAGACCCCGTGCACCTTTACTGCAACTTTACATTGGTGTTAGGAAAAACATATTTAGCATAGGAGGGAGACTTTGAAGCGAGGGCGTTAGCTTTTGTGGAGTCACCAGTGAAATACCTCTTTTGTTTTTCTTGGCATCTAACTGATAGCCGTTATCCGGCATCAAGACATTGTATGGTGGGTAGTTTGACTGGGGCGGTCGCCTCCCAAATTGTAACGGAGGCGTGCGAAGGTAGGCTCAGAACGGTCAGAAATCGTTCGTAGAGTGCAATGGCATAAGCCTGCCTGACTGTGAGACTGACAAGTCGAGCAGAGACGAAAGTCGGTCATAGTGATCCGGTGGTTCTGAGTGGAAGGGCCATCGCTCAACGGATAAAAGGTACGCCGGGGATAACAGGCTGATACTGCCCAAGAGCTCATATCGACGGCAGTGTTTGGCACCTCGATGTCGGCTCATCACATCCTGGGGCTGGAGCAGGTCCCAAGGGTTTGGCTGTTCGCCAATTAAAGTGGTACGTGAGCTGGGTTCAGAACGTCGTGAGACAGTTCGGTCCCTATCTGCTATGCGTGTAGAAGAATTGAGAGGAGCTGACCCTAGTACGAGAGGACCGGGTTGGACATACCACTGGTGGACCTGTTGTAGCGCCAGCTGCAGTGCAGGGTAGCTAAGTATGGAAGAGATAACTGCTGAAAGCATCTAAGCGGGAAACTCACCTCAAAACAAGTTCTTCCTATAGAGCCGTGGTAGACCACCACGTTGATAGGCTGGATGTGGAAGCGCAGTAATGCGTGTAGCTGACCAGTACTAATAGCTCAATTGGCTTGATTTATGCACTGAAAAAATTTTTAAAATCAATATAAAGATATTGTATAACTTTATAAAAAAACCCCAATGATAAAAGTCATTGGGGTTTTTTTTATTTAAAGTTATTTTTAATTAAAGTCTACGTTTATTAATCAAATGTCTATTGCCGTTATTTAGTTGGTAGGTTAAATATTCTTTAAATTTATCATTTCTTTTTGAATATTTATTAATCAAACCAATAACCATATTAAAAAATTTTTTTTCATTTAAATTTCTAGTAATATCAAAATTATATACCAAAGGATTTTTATATCTTGTCAATATATGACTTAGATAATAGTGCACTCTTGCTTTATATATTTGATTTTTTGTTAATTTATTTTTAATAACTTTTTCTATATTTTTTAAAAAATTAAAATATTCTTTTTTACTTTTATAGTCATTTGAAAAACCATTCTCACTATAGAATATACCGCTAGAATTAATTGAATGAATTCCGAAGCAAGTATATTCTGTTCCACAAGTACCTGATAGCGACACAACGCAATCAGCTATATCCTTAATGATTGATGAGTTATATTCTTTTGGAAAAAACCTTATATTTTTATTATTAGAACCTATAATTCTATCAAATTCAATTTTAGCAGTAGTTTTAATTTTTGAAAAACCATAATCACTAGGGTGTTCTTTAATTATCCAATTAACACTATTGTCTAGCTTATTTATATAATTAAGAGTTTCTCTTAACCAACAAAGATAATCTTTAAAGACATGTATTTCTTTACCATTAAGATTTC
>CACGJS010000040.1 GCA_902573385.1 uncultured Pelagibacteraceae bacterium
TGCTGTTGAAATCTATAATCAATAAGTGTATTTAAATTTCTTTCTGATCTTAATATTATAGAACCACCTTTACCTCCATCTCCACCATCAGGCCCACCGTATTCAATAAATTTTTCTCTTCTAAAACTAGGTGAACCATGACCTCCGTTACCAGCTTTAATATAAATTTTTGTTTGATCTAAAAACTTCATGATACAACTTTAGTTTTAGTTGTACTACTAATTGGGTTTTACTGAAACGAATGTTCTGTCAGACTTAGTCTTTTTAAATACTACTTTCCCTTTAATAACTGAAAAAATTGAGTGATCTTTTCCCATACCTACATTTTCACCGGGAAAAATTTTTGTCCCTCTTTGTCTTACAATTATATTTCCAGGCACTACTACTTCGCCACCATATTTTTTAACTCCAAGTCTACGACCAGCACTATCTCTTCCATTTCTTGATGAGCCACCTGCTTTTTTTGTTGCCATAATTTACCTAGCTTATTTACTTATTTTTTTTTCTTCTTTTTTATCAACTTTTTTAACTGGCTTTGTTATTTTTTCTGCTTCAGATAAAACTTTCCCATCTTTTGAAAAAATTTTATTAATTCTAATTAAAGAATATTGTTGTCTATGACCATTTTTTCTTCTTGAGTTTTGTCTTCTTCTTTTTTTGAAAATTAATATTGTTCTATTTTTAGCATTTTTAATTAAATTAGCTTCAACTTTTGCACCTTTAACTACTGGAGATCCAACTTCAATATTTTTATCATTTCCATAAGCTAAGATTTCTTTGAATTCTATTTTAGTATTAGGCTTTGATTCTTCTAATTTTTCAATTTTTAGAATTTCACCTGCCTTGACCTTATACTGTTTTCCACCTGTTTGTATTATTGCGTATGACATTGTTTAATTTAATTTTTATAATCTGCAATATAGTTCTGAGTTTATTATAGTCAAGTTGAATAAGTTAAAAATTGTCCTTTAAATCTCTTAATTTTGAAAAAGTTTTAATATTTTCTGATTTAAGGAAGATGTTACACCTCAATTCTTCTTTAATTGTTGATGGTATAGTAGGTAAATTATTTTTTAATTTTTTCTCTATTTCTATTATTTTATCTTTAAGATATTTATTATTCTGGTCATGCTTTAAGCAGAATTTTGAATTATTAAGTGTGTATTCATGACCACAAAAAATTTTTGTATTATGAGGAAGTCTTTTAATTTTTTTTAAAGACTCGTACATTTGAGAAAATGTTCCTTCAAATATTCTTCCACAACCTAATGAAAATAATGTGTCTCCAGTAAAAACTGATTCATTGTTATAGAAATAAAAACAGATATGACCAAGCGTATGTCCAGGTATATGAATTATTTTTGCCTCAAAACTTTCATGTTTCCAAATTTCCTGATCATCAACTAGAATATCTATTTCTGGAATTTTGTCTTTATCTCCTTTAAACCCAACAACATTAGCTTTATATTTTTCTTTCAATTTTTTGTTGCCCCCCACATGATCATAGTGATGATGAGTATTTAATATAAATTTTAAATCAATTTTATTGTCATCTAAATATTTAATAACAGGGTCTGCTTCACTAGGATCAACTACACAAGCGATATTTTTTTTTTCATCTATTATTAAATAAGAATAATTATCTTTTAGGCAGGGAATTATTTTAATCTTCATTTATTTTCAATTAAAAAAATACCTAATTCAGCAGATAAGTTTTTAACATTTAGATTTAAGTTATTAATTGGTGAAGTTTTTTCATTATGTAAAGCTAAAGATTTATATAATTTTATTTGTCGATCATTACAAAAATTAAAAAAATCTTTAATAGTACACATATGAATATTGGGTGTATTATGCCATTCATCAGGCAAATTTTTTGTGATTGGCATTGTTCCTTTAATTAATAGATGCAGCCTTACTTTCCAAAATCCAAAGTTAGGCACAGTAACTATGGCTTTTTTTCCAACTCTTAATAATTCATTAATGACTGCTTCTGGGTTTAAAAAAGCTTGAAGCGTTTGGCTTAAAATAACAAAATCAAAAGATGAATTTGGGAATTGTATTAAATCTTTTTCCGCATCTCCTTCTATCACTGTCAGACCTTTTCCAATACATTTCTGAACATTTTTTTTAGAAATCTCAATTCCCCTAATATCTATTTTTTTATTATTTTTCAAAAATTCCATTAGTACTCCGTCGCCACAACCAACATCCAAAACTCGTACGTTTTTTTCTACTAAATCTGCAATTATTTTAAACTCTTGTTTCATAACTAATTTTTTAAATATGAAGTATTAATATAATTTCTTAATGTCTCCAAAAATTCAGGAACATCTAAAAGAAAAGAATCATGCCCTTTATCAGATTCAATTTCAACAAATCCAACATCTGCTCCTATTGCGTTTAAAGCTATAACGATGTCTTTATTTTCTGATGTTGGATAAAGCCAATCAGAAGTGAATGATATAACAAAAAATTTAGTTTTTGATTGAATAAATGCTCTTGATAAATTTCCATTATGTTGTTTAATCAAATCAAAGTAATCCATTGCTCTAGTTATGTATAGATAACTGTTAGCATCAAATCTATCTACAAAGACAGATCCTTGGTATCGTAAGTAACTTTCTATTTGAAAATCAGCATCAAACCCAAATTTTAGATCATCTCTTTCTTGTAATTTTCTTCCAAATTTTTCTTGTAAGCCATTTTTAGATAAATAAGTGATATGAGCAGCCATTCTAGCAACAGACAACCCTTTGTCTGGATTTAGTTTTTCATTAGAATAATTTCCATTAACCCACTTTGCATCTGCCATAATTGATTGTCTTCCTAGTTCATTAAAAGCTATATTTTGTGCTGAATGACTTGCAGTACAAGCTATTGGAATTGCAATTTTTGCTTTATTAGGAAAATTACTTACAAACTGTAGAACTTGCATCCCACCCATTGAACCACCCGCTACACAGAATAATTTATCTATTTTAAAAAAATCTAAAAGATTATATTGAGCATTAACCATATCGTTTATAGTAATGACTGGAAAGTTTGTACCCAAAATTTTATTTGTTGTCTTATCAATTTCACTTGGTCCATAAGAACCCATACATCCACCAATTACATTTGCACAAATCACAAAATATTTATTTGTATCAATTGCTTTTTCTGGTCCAACTGCATAAGACCACCACCCATCTTTTTTTGTAATTGGATTGATACCTGATACAAATTGATCTCCAGTTAAAGCATGAAAAACTAAAATTGCATTATCTTTTTTTTCATTAAGAACACCATAAGTTTCATAAGCAACTGGAAAATTATTTATAATTTTTCCACAATCTAATTTAAGTGCTTTATTAACGATTATTTTTTTTATATTATCTATATTGTTCATAATTATTACTTTTTAGATGAATTGAGAGATAAAAAAACTTATTTAGCGGGTTTTTAAAGCGCTCGCAATTCAGTTAAATCAGCGCATATTTTTTGTACTAGATGTGATTTATTATGTCAATTTTTTTATTAATTCACTTATTCTATATAAAGGTTTATTAATTTATTTATAAAGTAGGAAAAACTAAGAATATGAAAACACCTAAATTTAAAACAATTAAGATAAATGCTTATAAGCCTGGAAAAGCTACAATAGGTAGAATCAAGAATATAATAAAATTATCTGCTAATGAATCAGCCCTTGGAGTCAGTCCTAAGGTAAAAAAGATTTTATCTAATAAAAATTTAAATTTATCCAAATATCCAGATAGTAGATCTAAAAATTTGAGAAAGAAAATATCTAAAGTTTTTAAGTGTGATTTTAAAAAAATTATATGTGGATCTGGTTCAGATGAAATTATTCAAATGTTATGTCAACTTTATTTAAATCCTAAAGATGAAGTAATTGTACCAGAATATAGTTTTTTAATGTACAGAATTTATGCAAAAATTATTGGAGCCAATGTAATTTTTGCAAAAGAAAAAAAATTTAAAGTATCTGTAGTTGAAATAATTAAAAAAGTTACAAAAAAAACTAAAATTGTTTTTATAGCCAACCCAAATAATCCAACTGGAACATATTTAAATAAATCAGAATTATTGTATTTAAGAAAAAAACTTAATAACAAAATTTTATTAGTCCTAGATGATGCTTACTTTGAGTATATGCAAAATAAAGATTATAAATCAGGATTAGATTTATTTAAAAATAAAAATAATGTATTTATATTAAGAACTTTTTCTAAAATTTATGGATTAGCATCTTTAAGAGTAGGGTGGGGTTATGGTTCTAAAAAAATTATTGAAGCTCTGAATATTATTAAACCTCCATTCAATGTTAATCAAGTTGCTCAGTTAACCGCCATAGAAGCTTTAAAAGATAAAAATTTTATTAATCGTTCTTTTAAACACAATTTCATTTGGACTAATAAAATAAAATTTTTTTTAAATCAATTAAATGTATATACTAATGAAGTTACAACTAACTTCCTTTTACTTGATTT
>CACGJS010000041.1 GCA_902573385.1 uncultured Pelagibacteraceae bacterium
ATAAAAAAGGGCTTGTAAAAAAAGTCTTTGATGATGTCTATGATAAATATGATTTAATGAATGATTTCATGTCTCTTGGAGTTCATCGAATTTGGAAAAAAGACTTAATGAATTGGATGAATCCATCTAAAGATAAAGTATTAATTGATGTTGCTTGCGGAACGGGAGATCTTGCTAAACTCTTCTTAGATTTAACAAATAAAGATGGAAACGTTTTTTGTGTTGATCCAAATAAAGGAATGATTGGAAAAGGTAAGGAAAAATTACAAAATTATAAAAATATAAATTGGTTAATTGCTCCTGCAGAAAAATTACCTATTAAAGATAACTCTTGTGATTATTATACAATTAGTTTTGGCCTTAGAAACACAAAAAATCTTGATAAAACACTTTCAGAAGCATATAGAGTCTTAAAACCAGGTGGTCGATTTTTTTGTTTAGAGTTTTCTAAAATACAAAATTCTAATTTAGATTTTATATATAAGAATTATTCAAAACTTATTCCTTTATTAGGAAATGTTATTGTTGGACAAAAAGAACCATATGACTATTTAATTAAAAGTATAAAAAAATTTATTAATCAAAAAGAATTAATTGATCTAATGAAGAAAAATAAATTTCAAAATTGTCGTTATAGAAATTTATCTGGAGGAATTGTTGCTATCCACTCAGGCTGGAAAATTTAATGATTAAAAGATTATTTATCTTATTAAAGATTGGTAGAAAACTAGCAAAATCTGACATACTAAATATAGTTTCTAAATTTAAAGCGCCGCCAATAGGAATTAGAATATTATTTTTTATTCTCTCTTTTTCCTTTTCAAGTTCAAAGAAAGTTAATCTAAATTCTAGCGAAGGTGAAAGGCTTTCTAAATCCTTACAGTCAATGGGAACTACTTTTATTAAACTTGGTCAATTTTTAGTTACTAGGCCTGATATAATCGGTGAAGAACTAGCTAAAGAATTAGAAGATTTACAAGATAGACTGCCTGCTTTTTCTTTACAAGAAGCAAAAAATATAGTTAAAAAAAACCTAGGAGATGACACGTTTAACTCAATAATAGATTTAAGTGAACCAGTTGCAGCAGCATCCATTGCTCAAGTTCACAAGGCAAAAATAGATGATAATGGAACTATAAAAGATGTCGCTATTAAAATTTTAAGACCTAATATTAAGAAAATATTTAATGAAGAAATTGATGCTTTAATGCTTTTTGCATTTTTTGTCGACTCTTTTATAAAAAAAACAAAAAGATTAAAATTAATTGAAGTAGTTTTTTTACTTAAAGAAATAACAAATCTTGAAATGGATTTAAGATTTGAAGCTGCAGCTGCAAATGAATATGCGGAAAATACTAAAAATGATTCTGGATTTAGAGTACCACAAATTTACTGGAATTTTACAAGTGAAGATGTAATGACACTTGATTGGGTAGATGGTGTTTCAATCCGTGAAACTGAAGTTTTGCAAAAAAGAAATATTAACACTAAAAGAATTTCTTCAGATATAATACAACACTTTCTTAGACACGCAGTTAGAGATGGTTTTTTTCATGCAGATATGCACCAAGGAAATATATTTATTGATAACAATGGAGAAATTGTACCAATTGATTTTGGCATAATGGGAAGATTAGACAATCTAAGCAAAAGATTCTTAGCCGAAATACTATTTGGTTTTATCCAGAGAGATTATAAAAAAGTTGCTGAAGTTCATTTAGTTGCTGGTCTCGTTCCAAAAGATGTTCCTGTTGATGATCTTGCTCAAGCATTAAGGTCAATTGGAGAACCAATTTTTGGTCAATCTGTAAAAGATATCTCTGGTGGAAAATTATTAAAACAACTTTTTGATGTTACTGAAAAATTTAATATGCAGACTCAACCCCAATTATTAATGCTACAAAAGACTATGGTCGTTGTTGAGGGTGTTGCAAGAAAACTTAATCCTGACACAAATATTTGGGACACCTCAAAACCTGTTTTAGAAAGCTGGCTTAAAGAAACAAAAGATCCTATTAATACTTTAAACGAAGGCTTAAAAGGTACTGCTGAAGTTATTAAGCGATTACCAGATTTTCCAGAAATTATGGATAAAGCAAATCAGGCACTAACCTTTTTAGCCAGCGGACAAATACCTCAAAATTCTAATTCTTATACAGCTCTAAATGAAAAAAAATTAGAGATGACAGCATTTAGAAATCAATCTATTATTGGTTTATTATTGCTTGTAATTTTAGGTCTATTAGTATTTTAATTTACCCAATGAATAGTTTATTAGAAAAAAAAATACTTTTAATTATATGTGGAGGCATATCTGCATATAAAAGTTTAGAATTTATTAGATTATTAAAAAAAAAAGGTACTAGAGTAAAAACTATTCTTACCAAAAGTGCAAAAGAGTTTGTTACACCTTTATCTGTAGCCTCACTCTCTCAAGAAAAAGTTTATGAAGATTTGTTTAAAGCTGAAAATGAGGCAGAAATGGATCATATATCTCTTTCTAGGTGGGCAGATATAATTGTTGTTGCTCCGGCAACTGCTAATACTATTTCAAAACTAAGTGCTGGATCGTCAGATGACCTTGCATCAACTATAATTCTTGCATCTGATAAAAATATTTTTTTAACACCAGCTATGAACGTTCGAATGTGGGAACATCCATCCACTAAAGAAAACCTTAAAAAATTAAAATCTTATGGATATCAAATTATTGGCCCTGAAATAGGCGACATGGCATGTGGAGAATTTGGTAAAGGAAAAATGACTGAACCTAAAGAAATTTTAAAAAAAATCGAAAGTTATTTTGAAGGTTTAATTAAAAATAAAAAATATGAAGCTTTAGTAACTGCCGGACCAACAAATGAATATATTGATCCTGTCAGGTTTATAACAAACAAATCTTCTGGAAAACAAGGATACGCTTTGGCTAAATCTTTGGTTAAAAAGGGATTTAAAACTACATTGATATCTGGACCTACTGAATTAGAAGTTGACGATAATATAAATTTAATAAAAGTTGAAACAGCCGATGAAATGTTTAAAGCTACTCAAGATAACCTACCAACCGATGTAGCAATTTTTTCTGCTGCAGTCTCAGATTTTAAAGTAAAAAATAAAAAGAACTATAAAATTAAGAAACAGGAACATTTAAATTTAGAACTAAAAAAAAATAATGATATTTTAGATTATGTTTCAAAACACAACTCACTAAGACCTAAACTTGTTATTGGATTTGCTGCTGAAACAAATAATATTCAAATAAATGCTAAGAAAAAATTAGAAGAAAAAAATTGTGATTGGATAATTGCAAATGATGTTTCAAATAATTCAATTGGATTTAATTCAGATTTTAATGAAGTTTCAATTTTTTATAAAAATGAAAAAATTAAAGATGAAAAACTTATCATGAAAAAAAAATCTGAAATTTCAGATGAAATAATTGATAGAGTTATTGAACAACTAAATTAAAATTTTGTGGTAAAAGTATTAGTTAAAAAATTAAATCCTAACGTACAACTTCCAGCATATAAAACATCTGGAGCTTCTGGAATGGACTTAATGGCTTTTATAAACCAACCAATAAAAATAGCTCCTAAAAGCTCCTGCATAATACCTACTGGCCTTTCTATAGCTTTCTCAGAAGATTATGAAATACAAATACGACCTAGGTCAGGTCTTGCTGCAAAAAATAATATAACAGTTTTAAATACTCCTGGAACAATTGATAGTGATTACAGAGGTGAAATTAAAATCATACTTTTTAATCATGGTGATGAAGAATTTATAATTAATAATAAAGATCGAGTTGCTCAAATGATCTTAACACCTGTAATTAAAATGGATTTAGAAGAAAATAATAATTTGCCAGATAGCATAAGAGGTAAAGGTGGGTTTGGTTCTACAGGAAAATGAAAGATCAATTAAATAAAAATTTAATTGAAAGATTTTCGAGACAAATAATACTTAAAAATATTGGAATAGTTGGTCAAAAAAAAATTATATCATCAAAAGTTTTAATTGTTGGTGTTGGTGGACTTGGATCTCCAATTGCAGAATTTCTCTCAAGAGCTGGCGTTGGAACAATAGGAATTGTGGATGATGATAAAGTTAGTCTTTCAAATTTACATAGACAAAGTCTTTATAACACATCTGATATTGGAAAGTTTAAAGTTAAAATAGCAAAAGATAAGATTAAAAAAATTAATAATAATATAAAAATCAAAACTTATAAAATTAGATTAAATAATTTAAATTTTAAAAAAATTATTAATAATTATGATTATATTGTTGATGGATCAGATAACTTTACAACTAAGTTTTTATTAAATGATTTTTGTTTGAAATCTAAAAAAATTCTTGTAACTGGAGCAATTAGTAAGTTCGACGGTCATATATTTACTTTTAATTTTAAAAATAAAAGAGTGCCTTGTTTAAGGTGTTTTTTTCAAGAATCTAATATTTCAGATGATC
>CACGJS010000042.1 GCA_902573385.1 uncultured Pelagibacteraceae bacterium
TTATAAATAAAAATTTTTTTAAGATAGATAAGTTTTTAAGAAAATTATTGAACATTAACTAACGTTCCATCTATATCCACTGCCATACCTAGTTTCTATTGCTGAAAAATTAGGGTCTATTTTTTTAAATTTTTTTCTTATTCTTTTTACATGACTATCAATAGTTCTGTCTTCTATATCGGTATCCTCTCTATAAGCTATATCCATCAATTGAGCTCTTTCTTTAATTATTCCAGGTCTTTTGGCTAATTCTTTTACTATCAAAAATTCTGTAGTTGTAAGTTTATCTGGAAGATGTTTTCCACCCCATTCACATTCTAGTTGAGAAGGATCAAGTTTAAGTTTTCCATGTGAAATTATATTTTTATTGTCCTCAAAATTGTTATTAATATCTTTTTTTCTCAACTGAATCCTAATTCTTTCAATTAAAACTTTTATTGAAAATCCTCCAGATTTTTTTACAAAATCATCAGCTCCTAACTTTAAGCCTAATAATTCATCAATTTCATCATCTTTTGAAGTTAAAAAAATGACTGGCAAAGATGTTTTCTTTCTTAGTTTTTTTAAAAGTTCTTCCCCATCCATTTTAGGCATTTTAATATCAATAATTGCTAAATCTGGAGGCGATCTTGTTAATCCAATTAGGGCACTCTCCCCATCTATATATGTTTGAACTTTAAATCCTTCTTTTTCTAAAGCTATACTTATACTTGTAAGTATGTTTCTATCATCATCTATTAACGCAATTGTTTGTGTGAGCATAATAATACTTTAAAAATACTAAATTGTTCTAATTTGGGCAATCCCAATTTGTTAATGAAGAATACCCCAATTATTACCAATATTTAAGTCTACAGTTAAAGGTGTTGAAAATGAATGTAAATCACTACTCGTAACACTAGACATTTCCTCTTTGATAATTTTTGTCATATTTTTAACTTCCTTTTCTGGTACTTCAAAAATTAACTCATCATGAATCTGAAGTAAAATTTTTAATTCATTTTTTATTAAACTTTTAAGTTTTTTATCCAATCTAATCATTGCTAATCTCATTATCTCTGATGCTGAACCCTGAATTGGTGCATTTATAGCTGCTCTTTCTTGAAAATTTCTAATATTAAAATTTTTATCATTAATCCCAGTAAAATGAGATCGTCTTCCAAAAATATTATTTACATACCCAGTTTTTCTACAAAATTTAATAGTTTTATCCATATAAATCTTAATTTCTGGAAATTTAAAAAAATAAGCATTTAAAAATTCTTCTGCTTCATGATTTGAAACATTAATTTGTTTTGCAAGACCATATTGTGAAATTCCGTAAATTATCCCAAAATTTATGGCTTTTGCTTTTCTTCTCATGTCTTGATCAACTTTTTTTATATCAACATTAAATACTTGGCTTGCTGTAAGTGAATGAATATCTTCGTCATTTTTAAATGCTTTTTTTAATTCTTTAACATCAGCAAGATCTGCTAAAATTCTCATTTCTATTTGATTATAATCTGCTGAAATTAATATATTTCCTTTTTCTGCTATAAAAGCTTTTCTTATATCCTTTCCATCTTCTGATTTAATCGGAATATTTTGTAGGTTTGGATCACTAGAAGCTAATCTTCCAGTAGTAGTTGCTGCTAATAGAAATGAGGTATGAACTCTCTTAGTATTTGGGTTTATATGTTCTGGTAAAGAATCTGAGTAAGTATTCTTGAGTTTAGATACTTGACGCCAATCTAAAATTAGTTGGGGGAATTTATGCCCCTTAAATGCTAAATCTTCAAGAACGTTTGCACTTGTGGCAAAACTTCCTTTTCTAGTTTTTTTTATTCCAGCAATTTTTAGTTCATTATAAATTACTTCTCCTAGTTGCTTTGGAGAAGCGATGTTAAATTCTTTTTTTGAAATTTTAAAAATTTCTTTTTCTAGTTTTTTAATTTTTTTTTCAAATTTCTCAGATAATACCTTTAAAGATTTATTATCAATTTTAATTCCTTCTATTTCCATAAATGCTAATATTTTAATTAATGGTTTTTCAAAAATTTCATAAATATTTAGTAATTTTTCTAATTTTAGATTTTTACTAAAAATTTTATAAAGTCTGTAAGTAATATCGGCATCTTCTGCTGCATAATGCATAGCTTTATTTATCTCAACATCACTAAAATTTATTTCCTTTTTTCCAGTTCCTACTATTTCTTTAAAAGAAATTGTCTTATGCCCTAGATGAATTTGTGAAAGCATATCCATATTATGACGATTTTTACCTGCATCTAGCACATATGACATCAACATGGTGTCTTCCATTGATGACATGGCAATTCCATGTTTATACAAAACAATAAAGTCAAACTTGATATTTTGACCAATTTTTTTTACACTTTTATCCTCAAAAAGTGGCTTTAATTTTTTTATAACTATTTCCTTTTTAAGACATCCTTTTGACTTATGTCCAATAGGAATATAACAAGCTTTACCAATTTTTGTACTAAGAGAAATACCAACTAAATTTGCTTGATGTGCATCTAATGAGGTAGTTTCCGTATCTATGGCTACCTCTCCTGACTGTTCAGCTTCTTCGATCCAACTATCAATTTGGTTTTCATGAGTTATCAAATGATAATTTTTTTTACTTATTAATTGGTATTTTTTTTTTCTCTTCCTCTTCAATTTTATTGACTTTTTGTCCAGGTTCTCCGTATGTAGAAATAGCTAAACTAAGTAGTCTGTTAAACTCCATTTCTCTTAAAAATTCATATAACTTGTTTTTGTCAACTTCTTTTAATTGAAATTCTTCTATACTTATTTTAATTGGTGTATCTTTTTTTAAAGTAACTAATTTTTTACTAATAATTGCTTTGTCTTTATTTTTTATAAGCGTTTCTCTTCTTTTATTTTGCTTTATTTCATTAGTATTATCTAATAATTTTTCCAAAGTTCCATATTTGTTAATTAACTCAGCTGCTGTTTTAACTCCTATACCAGGTACACCAGGTACATTATCGCTACTATCACCAGCTAATGATTGAACATCAATTATTTTTTTTGGTTCTACACCAAACTTATTAATAATATCTTCTGGTGTTATAAATTTATTTTTCATAGGATCGAATAAACGAACATTTTTTTTATAAAGTTGCATCAAATCTTTATCTGACGATACAATCGTTACTTTGGCACCTTTAGCTAAAATTTGTTCAGCATATGTTGCTATTAAATCATCTGCTTCATAATTAAGAAGATCAACTGATGGCAAATTAAAAGCGACTACAGATTTTCTAATATATTCAAATTGTGGAGCTAAATCGTCTGGAGCTTCGGATCTGTTAGCTTTATATTCTGTATAAATTTCATTTCTAAAAGTTTTCCTGGCTGAATCAAAAATTACTGCAAAATGAGTTGGCTTTTGTAAATTTTCTTTAGATTTTGAATCTTCCAATAACTTAAATAACATACTACAAAAACCACTAACAGCACCTGTTGGAAGTCCATCACTTTTTCTAGTTAATGGTGGCAATGCATAATAAGCTCTAAAGATATAACCCGAACCATCTATTAAATAAAAATGGTCTGTTTTTTTTATTTTATTCATTTAAATAATGTTATCTTAATTAATTTAAATATTATAAATGTATTAAACACCATGGATAAAAAAAATATACTTTCTGTTAAAAACTTAAAAAAAATTTATACTACCAAAGATGCTTCTATTACTCATGCCTTAAATAATTTAAACTTAGACGTGAAACAAGGTGAAATTTTTGGACTACTTGGTCCAAATGGTGCTGGAAAAACAACTTTTATAAATATTTTAGCAGGAACTGTTATAAAAACTTCAGGTGAAGTAAATGTATGGGGTTTTAGTTTAGACAAAAATCCTAGACAAGTTAGAGCTTCTGTCGGAATAGTTCCTCAAGAAGTTAACCTTGACCCATTTTTTAGCCCAAGAAAACTATTAGAACTGCAAGCGGGATTATATGGTATTAAAAAAAAAGATAGAATAACTAATCAAATATTAAAATTAGTATCTTTAGAAAAGCAGGCTGATAGTTATGCAAGAAGTCTATCAGGAGGAATGAAAAGAAGGTTATTAATGGCTAAAGCTCTTGTTCATCAACCTCCAATAATTTTTTTAGATGAACCAACCGCTGGAGTTGATGTTGAATTAAGAAAAAACTTATGGAAAAATGTTAGATTACTCAATAGTCAAGGTGTAACTATTATTTTAACAACTCATTATCTAGAGGAAGCTGAAGAAATG
>CACGJS010000043.1 GCA_902573385.1 uncultured Pelagibacteraceae bacterium
TTTTTTATGAAAAAACTAAAATTGTTTGCTCTTGCAGCTTTAGCCCTAATGGGTGCTACAGGTGCAGCAAACGCAGAAACTGTGTTGTTAGCTACTGATGATTTTGTCGGAATTTCATTCTGGGTGATTTCAATGGGTATGTTAGCAGCTACTGCTTTCTTTTTCTTAGAAGCGGGAAGTGTTTCGGCAGCATGGAAAACATCAGTTACTGTTGCAGGATTAGTTACTGGTATTGCATTTATACACTACATGTACATGAGAGGTGTATGGGTACAAACTGGAGACTCACCAACAGTTTACAGATATATTGATTGGTTAATCACTGTGCCATTACAGATGGTAGAATTTTATTTAATTCTAAAAGCTGTAGGTAAAGCAAATTCTGGAATGTTCTGGAGATTGTTACTTGGTTCAGTAGTGATGCTAGTTGGAGGATATTTAGGAGAAGCAGGTTACATCAATTCTATGCTTGGTTTCATTATCGGTATGGCTGGATGGATCTACATTCTTTATGAAGTATTTTCAGGTGAAGCAGGAAAAGCAGCGGCAAAGAGTGGAAACAAAGCTCTTGTAACTGCATTTGGTGCTATGAGAATGATCGTTACTGTTGGTTGGGCTATTTACCCATTAGGTTACGTATTTGGTTACCTAACAGGTGGTGTAGACGCTAACTCACTAAACGTGATTTACAATTTAGCTGATTTCATTAACAAAATTGCATTTGGTCTAGTAATTTGGGCTGCAGCAACGAGTGTTGGTGGTAGAAAAAGATAATTAGCAAATTAAACTATTACAAATAGGGCAGGTATTAATTTACTTGCCCTATTTTTTTTGTGTCCTATAAATATTTATGCCAAAAATTACATACATTGAAAATAGTGGTAAATCACACACTATAGAAGTTTCTAATGGTTTAACTATTATGGAGGGAGCTGTTCAAAATAATATTCCTGGAATTGATGCTGATTGTGGTGGATCAATGGCATGTGCAACTTGCCATGTTTATGTCAAAGAAGAATGGTTTGATAAACTTTCAAAAAAAGAAGAAGGAGAAGAGGATATGCTTGATATGGCATTTGAGCCTAATAAATTTAGTAGATTAAGTTGTCAGGTAATAGTATCTGATGAATTAGAAGGATTAGTTGTTAATATTCCAATAAAGCAAGGTTGAATGATTAAAACAGATACATTAATAATAGGAGCCGGACCAGTTGGTTTGTTCTGCGTTCATCAACTTGGGATAATTGGATTAAAATGTGAAGTAGTTGATAATTTAGATAAAGTTGGTGGTCAGTGCATAGAACTTTATCCAGACAAACCTATTTATGATATTCCTGCTGTACCAGAATGTACAGGGGAAGAGCTCACAAAAAATTTAATTGAACAAATAAAACCTTTTAAAAAAAATTTTTATTTAGGAGAGAGAGTTGAAGAGCTTAAAAAAGAAAAAAAAAAATGGATTGTAAAAACAAATAAAGGTACCGTATTTGAAGCCTCTAGTATTATTATTGCTGGAGGAGTTGGTTCATTTGAGCCAAGAAAATTTCCAACCAAAACTGCAGAAAAATATGAGGGAAAAAATGTTCTTTATTCAATAAAAGATAAAAAAATATTCAAAGACAAAACTGTTTCAATTTTTGGAGGTGGAGATTCGGCTTTAGATTGGGCAATAGAACTGTCTAATACATCAAAAGTTGTATTAATTCATAGAAGAGATGAATTTAGAGGAGCACAAGCAAGTATTGATAAAGTTAAACAATTGAAAGAACAAAATAAAATTGAAATTTATACAAGGTACCAATTGAATTCTATTAATGGAAATAATGAGGTTGAAAATATTATTATTAAACATGAAGAAGGTGAAGAAAAAGAAATTAAAACTGATTATGTCCTTGGTTTTTTTGGGTTAATCATGCAATTAGGACCTATTGCTGAATGGGGGTTAAACTTAGATAAAAAGATGATACCAGTAAATACAGAAAATTTTGAAACCGATAAAGAAGGCATATTTGCAATAGGGGATATTTGTACTTACCCTGGTAAATTAAAACTAATTTTGTCAGGGTTTCATGAAGGTGCTTTAGCTGCAAGAGGATCTTTTAAATATGCTAAACCTGATGAAAAATTGAGATTTGAATTTACAACAACATCTAAAGTCGCTCAAGAGAGACTTGGTGTAAAAAAGTGATAGAGCTTCTAACCGCTCCAACTCCCAACGGTTTAAAAATTTCAATAATGTTAGAAGAAATAGGTTTTGAGTTTAAGATTACAAAAATTGACATAAATAAAGAAGAACAATTTAAACCTGACTTTAAAAAGATAAGTCCATTTAGTAAAATTCCAATAATTATAGATCATAGGAACAAACAATCTATATTTGAGTCAGGAGCAATTCTTATATATTTAGGAGAAAAAAGTAATAAATTTTACGATATAAAGGAACGAAATATAATTAATCAGTGGTTAATGGGTCAAATGAGCTACGTTGGCCCTATGCTAGGTCAGCATCATCAGTTTCATCATTATAATCCTGGGAAAAGTAAATTTGGAGAAGATAGGTACTTTAAAATTGCAAAAAGAATTTATAAAGAGCTAGATGAAAGACTTTTAGTTTCGAAGTATTTAGCTGGAAAAAATTATACTATTGCTGATATAGCTACATGGCCATGGATTGCTAGACATGATTGGCATGATATTGGATTAAAAAATTATAAAAATTTAACTAGATGGTATTTAGATATTGCTAGTAGAGATGCAGTAATTAAAGGTTACGATATTTTAAAAAATGGATCTCAAATACCTCAACCCTAATCGTCTGCGTAAACTTTTTCTTCTTTTTCATGTTTTTCCTGTGCAGCAATAGATAGTTCCGCAACAGGTCTGGCCATCAATCTTTTTAAACCAATAGGTTCACCTGTTTCTGCACAAAATCCATATGTTCCATCTTTTATTCTTTTCAAAGCTTGATCTATTTTGCTTATAAGTTTGATTTGTCTATTAATTGCCTTCATTTCTACAGTTTTATCAGTGTATGAACTTGCTTGATCAACAATATCAGCTGATACATGGTTGTCATCCATAGAACCGTTATAAAGAGCTTCATTATTAGCTTTTACAATTTCTGCTTTCCATGATGTAAGCTTTTTTTTAAAAAATATTTTATGTTTTTCACACATATATTTTTCAGTTAATTTTGGCTCATAATTTTTAGATATTTTAATTAAAGTTT
>CACGJS010000044.1 GCA_902573385.1 uncultured Pelagibacteraceae bacterium
GCTATTCACTCAGTTGTATTTGGTGGTTTTGCATCAAGTGAATTATCTAGCAGAATAGATGATAGCAAAGCAAAACTATTGGTAACAGCTTCATGTGGCTTTGAGCCTGGAAAAACTGTTGAATATAAACCTCTGGTAGACGAAGCAATTAAAATGGCTTCTCACAAAATAGATAAGATGATTTTATTTCAAAGAGAAGGTCATGAGGTGAAACTGAATGCTCCTAAAGAAATTAGTTGGGATGAAGTTATTTCAAATGCAAAAGAAGTAGAT
The DNA here is from genome assembly GCA_902573385.1 of uncultured Pelagibacteraceae bacterium. Taxonomy (GTDB): domain Bacteria; phylum Pseudomonadota; class Alphaproteobacteria; order Pelagibacterales; family Pelagibacteraceae; genus Pelagibacter. The sequence goes on from CACGJS010000044.1 coordinate 274, forward strand.
TGTGTTGAGATGAACTCAAACGATTTTGCTTATATTCTATATACCTCTGGAACTACTGGTATACCAAAGGGAATAGTTAGAGATATTGGAGGTCACATAGTTGCTCTTAAATGGACGATGAAAAATATCTATAATATTGATACTGATGATGTTTGGTGGTCAGCAAGTGATATAGGTTGGATTGTTGGGCATTCTTACATTGTTTATGCCCCATTATTTAAAGGTTGTACAACAGTACTATTTGAGGGCAAGCCGGTTGGAACACCTGATGCTGGTGCTTTCTGGAAAATTATTTCTGAATATAAAGTTAAATCTCTTTTTACTGCTCCAACAGCTTTTAGAGCAATTAAAAAGGAAGATCCTGAAGGAAAATTTTTTTCTAAATATGATTTAAGTAAATTTGAATCATTATTTTTAGCTGGTGAGAGAGCAGACCCAGATACAATTAAATGGGCAGAAAATTTATTAAAAGTTCCTGTAATTGATCACTGGTGGCAAACCGAAACTAGTTGGGCAATTAGCTCTAATTGTACAGGAATAGAAATGATGAAAACAAAGTATGGTTCTGCTTGTAAAGCTGTACCTGGTTATGATGTTAAAATTATAAAACCAAATCAAACTTTAGCTAAACCAAATGAAATGGGAGATATTGTTGTTAAATTACCATTGCCACCTGGAACTTTTCCAACATTATGGAACGCAGATAAAAGATATAAAGATAATTATATGACCAATTATGAAGGCTACTATGAAACTTACGATGCGGGTCATATTGATGAGGATGGATATATTTGGATTATGTCTAGAACAGATGACATTATAAATGTTGCAGGACATAGGTTATCAACTGGTGCGATAGAAGAAGTTTTATCTGAACATCAGTCAGTTGCTGAATGTGCAGTCTTAGGTATTGCTGATAAGCTTAAAGGACAATTGCCAATTGGTTTAATTGTTCTTAAAGCTGGAGTTGAAAAAAATAATACAACTATTTCAAGTGAATGTATAAAAATGGTAAGAGATAAAATTGGACCTGTTGCTGCATTCAAAGTTGTAATTGTTATCAAAAGATTACCAAAGACTAGATCAGGAAAAATATTAAGAGGAACTATAAGAAAAATTGCGGACAAAGAAGATTATAAAATGCCAGCTACAATTGATGATCCTGCAATTTTAACTGAGATAAAAGAAGATCTGATTAAAAATAATATCTTAAAAGACTAACGGTTTACCTTCTGGATCACCTAAAATTTTACCATCTCTCATTTTAATTTTACCAGCAATAATAGTTGAAACTGGAGTTCCTTTAAATTCAAACTCATTAAATGGTGACCATCCACATTTACTTTCAATTTTCTCATTTTCGATTACAATTTTTTTATTCATATCCACAATTGTAAAATCAGCATCAAAACCCTCTTTAATAAACCCTTTGTCTTTAATTCCAAAAATTTTTACTGGATTTTCACAAACTAAATTTATTAATTGCTCCAGAGTTAATTTGTTGTCATTAACATGATTTAACATTACAGGCATAAGAGTTTGTACGCCAGGCATTCCGGATGGTGAATTTGGATAACTTTTTTCTTTATTTTTTTTTAAGTGTGGTGCGTGATCAGAACCTATTGTGTCATTAAGATTATTTTTTACTCCATACCACAATCTATCATAATGAGATTTATCTCTTAGTGGTGGATTCATTTGAGCATATGTTCCTAATTTATTATAACAATCAGGTGCGTATATTGTTAAATGCTGAGGAGTTATTTCAAATGTAATATTACCTTTGTGTTGTGATAAAAAGTCAACCTCTTGCTTTGTTGTTACGTGAAGAATGTGAGCTTTTTTTTTATACCTCTCAGCTATTCTCACAATTCTTCTAGTTGATGAGATAGCACTTTCTTCACTCCTCCAAATTTGATGTGAGTTAACATCTCCATCTTTAATCAATTTTTTATTAATATTTAAAATTTCTTCATCTTCGGAATGGACTGCTACTACTTTTGAGCTGTTTTTAAATACTTTTTCAATATCTTTTTCGTGTTGTACCAATAAATTTCCAGTTGAAGAACCTGCAAAAAGTTTAATTCCACAACAACCTTCTAGATTTTTTAAGTCTGATATTTCTTCAGTATTATCTGGAGTTGCCCCAAAATAAAATGCGTAATTACAATACATTCTATTTTTTGCGAGATCTAATTTTTTAAAAAATTCTTTTTTATTAGAGGTTGGAGGGTTAGTATTTGGCATTTCAAAAACACTTGTAATTCCTCCTACAATTGCCGCTCTACTTCCTGTATGAAGATCTTCTGTGTCAGTTGACCCAGGTTCTCTAAAATGAGTTTGAGTATCTATACACCCTGGTAAAATAGTTAAATCTTTCGCATCAAATATTTCTTTTGATTCCTTATTAATTTTTCCTATTTCAACAATTTTACCATCTTTAATTGATATATCTTGTTCTTTAAGATCTTTATTTATATAGCAAGAACCATTTTTAATTATTAAATCTAACATTTATTAAAAAAGTAATTATATTATAATATTACATCAATCAATTATGAATATTAAAAATGTATATATTCTAGAAGATCGGGGCATTCTATATGTGAATGGACCAGATGCTAAAGAATTCTTACAAAATATTATTACT
>CACGJS010000045.1 GCA_902573385.1 uncultured Pelagibacteraceae bacterium
AATTGCATCGTCTGACTCAAGGTTTTTTAAAATACTAACTATTGAGTCAGATGAAAGATAAGTAATAATTTCAGATTGTATAGACTCATTAAGTTCAATAAATACCTCAGGATCAACTTTAAAGTTATTAAGTTTAATTAAACTTTCTCGATCGTTTTGTCCAAGATGTTCTATTATATCTGCAGCATCAGCTGGATGCATTTCCTTAAAGGTATTAGTAATAAATAAAGCGTCATTATTTGCAATTTTTGTAGTTACAACTCTAATAAACTCTTTATTAAACTCAAAATTTACTTTTTTATCTTTTATTTTTTTTACTAAAGACATAAATATACCTATAATTCAATTTTGCACTATTAATACAAATATTAAATAATACAATTTTTAAATGTATATAGAGATAAAAAAATCAATAAAACCTATTAAATATAAAAAAGCTATAGATTTCTTGGAGACTAGATTGGCTAATATTCATACTAATAAAAGCAAGGATTTGCTCTGGATTTTAGAACATGAAGAAATTTATACAGCAGGAAAAAATTATAACAAGAATGAAATATTAAACAAAAATATTAACTTAATTAAAACTAATAGAGGAGGTAAAATCACATATCATGGACCTGGACAAATTATATGTTATTTTGTTATTGATTTAAAAAAGAGAAAAAAAAATATCAGAAAGTTTATTACATTAATAGAAAAAACAATTATTGAAAGTTTGCTCGAATTTAATATTCAAACGTTTGGAGATCCAAAAAATATAGGCATTTGGTTTAAAGATAAAAAAGAAATTAAAAAAGTTGCTGCTATAGGTATTAGAGTTAGTAAATGGATAGCTTATCATGGATTTGCAATTAATATAAGTAACGATTTAGATAAGTTTAAAAACATAATACCGTGTGGAATTAAGGATAAAGGTATTACAAATTTAATAAAAATCAAAAAACAAAATTATAAAAGATTAGGTAATATAATAATTGATAATTTTATCAAAAATTTGAAAAACTCAGTTTTTTAGTTTTTAAAAATTTTTTAAAATAATCTGGTGGTAAAGCTGTATAAGTATATTTTTTATCATTTATAATAAATTTAATTTGATATGAATGTAACATTAAATTTTTATTTATAGATTTATCTTTATTAGAAAATTTATATTTTTGATCTCCAATAATCGGATTACCTTCGGCATGTAATTGTTTTCTAAGTTGATGCTTTCTACCTGTAATAGGTTTCATCTCAACAAGACTACATAATGAGTTTTTATCTAAAACTTTATAGAACGTTTTGGCATTTTCTATAATTTCTTTTTTATTTTCAAATCTTTTTAAATTGTGATTCATTTCACCAGAATCTTTAGTAACTTCACCATGACATATAGCCAAGTATGTTTTGTGAACTTTTCTTAACCTAAAAAGAGAAGTTAATAATTGAGCAGCCTCTCTATGTTTTGCTATAATAAATACACCAGAGGTATCTTTATCTAATCTATGAACTGAAAAAGGTTTTGTATTATTAAAAATTTCACTTCTTGAAAAAATATCAATAAGATTTTTTTTAGATTTAGTTCCTCCCTGTACTGCGATTCCTGAACTCTTATTTATAACAACAAAATCTTCATTGTTATCAATTATTAAACCTTCATTTTCTTTTATTATTTCTGTAGAAGGTTGAAATCTAATTTTTTTATTAATTGTTTTTTTTGTAAAATTAAAATTAAATAAGTTTATTTTATCGTCAGTTTTTACTTTATGTGAACTTTTAATTTTTTTATTATTTAATTTAATTTTTCCATTTCTTAAACTTTTTTCAATTAATCCCTGGGGAAATTTTCCAAGGTGATTTCTAATCCAACGATCAATACGCATGTCGTTAAACGTTTTATCAACGTTAAATGACTTTTTCATGATTGTTTATCTTAATATTTAAAATTTAAGTAGTAGCTAATTTTTTTTCTTCTTTTTTATCTTTAGATTTATCTTTTTTCTTTTTATCTACTCTTTTAGCTTCTACATCTCTATCTACAAATTCAATAACTGCCATTGGTGCATTATCACCATATCTAAATCCTGACTTAATAATTCTTGTATAACCACCACTTCTTTTTTCATATCTTTTTGATAAAGTTTTTTTAACTTTATTAGCTGAAGTAATATCTTGTAGTTTAGACATAAGCATTTTTGTAGTTTGTAGATTCTCTTTTTTACCTAATGTTATTATTTTGTCTGCTTGTGGTTTTAGAAATTTAGCTTTTGGAAGTGTTGTTGTTAATTGTTCGTATTTTATTAAAGAATTTAACATATTCTTTAATAAAGACTTCCTATGTTCTGAAGTTCTATTAAGTTTTTTGTTAGCCATTAAATGTCTCATTAAATTTGTTCCTCTAATTTTTTAGACATTTCAGCAATATTATCAGGTGGCCAATTAGGTATTTCCATTCCAAGATATAATGACATGCCGGTCAATACTTCTTTAATTTCATTAAGAGATTTTCTACCAAAATTAGGCGTTCGCAACATCTCACCTTCAGATTTTTGAACTAAATCACCAATATAAGTTATGTTGTCATTTTTTAAACAATTCATTGATCTAACAGATAACTCTAATTCATCAACTTTTCTTAAAAGATTTTTATTAAATTCAGGTTCTGTTGAGACTTCTTGGACTTTTACTTCTTGAGGTTCATCAAAATTAACAAACATATTAAGTTGATCTTGGAAAATTCTTGCAGAATAT
>CACGJS010000046.1 GCA_902573385.1 uncultured Pelagibacteraceae bacterium
ACAAATAATAATTTTATTAAACGATTTAATTATGCTATGTCCTTGCTACTTATTGTTTGTATAATAGGGTTCTATATCTAAAATAAATGAAACCAGGTAATAAAAATTCTTATAAATCTTTAAAAACTATCTCAATTGATAGCAATAATTATAAATATTTTTCTTTAGTAGAAGCTGAAAAAAATGGTTTAACTGGAATTTCGAAACTACCAAAATCATTAAAAGTACTTTTAGAAAATTTATTGAGATATGAGGATGACTCTTCTGTTACTAAAAATCAAATAGAAGCTATCAAAGAATGGTTAAAAACAAAAAAATCTTCAACAGAAATTGCTTATAGACCAGCAAGAGTTTTGCTACAAGATTACACAGGAATTCCAGCAGTTGCAGATCTTGCTGCTATGAGAGAAGCAGTAAAAGAAAAAAATAAAGATCCAAATACAATAAACCCACTTTCAACAGTTGATTTAGTCATTGACCATTCTGTTCAGGTGGATAAATCAGCAAATTCAGACTCATTTGAAAAAAATGTTGATATAGAATTTAAAAGAAATGGAGAAAGATATTCTTTTTTAAAATGGGGACAACAAGCATTTAATAATTTTAGAATAGTTCCACCAGGAACAGGTATTTGTCATCAAGTTAACTTAGAGTACTTGTCTAAAGTAATATGGACAGAAAAATTTAAAGATGAAAAATACTTATTCCCTGACACATTAGTTGGAACAGATAGTCATACTACTATGGTTAATGGTTTATCAGTACTAGGGTGGGGCGTTGGTGGAATTGAAGCTGAAGCAGGAATGTTAGGACAACCAATATCAATGTTAATACCAGAAGTTGTAGGTTTTAAAATGATTAATAAAATGCCAGAAGGTACAACTGCTACAGATTTAGTTTTAACAGTAGTAAAAATGTTGAGAGACAAAGGCGTTGTGGGAAAATTTGTTGAATTTTATGGAGATGGATTAAAAAATTTAACTTTAGCTGATAGAGCAACTATTGCAAACATGGCACCAGAATATGGAGCTACTTGTGGCTTTTTTCCTATTGATGAGGAAACTTTAAAATATTTGAGATTTTCAGGAAGAGAAGAAACCACTGTAAACATTGTTGAAAAATATGCAAAAGAACAAGGTTTGTGGATAAGTGAAGAAATAGAATTCACTGATACACTTTCTTTAGATATGTCTAAAATTGTTCCTACAATTTCAGGTCCTAAAAGACCTCAAGATAAAGTTTTATTATCTAAAGCCTCAATCGAATTTAAAAAAGTTTTTGAAGCTACAACTAAAAGAAAAGAAAAAAATATTTCAAAAGTACATGGTGTAGATTATGAAATTGAAGATGGATCAATATTAATTGCTGCTATAACATCTTGTACAAACACATCTAATCCGAACGTTTTAATTGGAGCTGGGTTATTAGCAAAAAAAGCAGTAGAACTTGGACTTAAAACAAAACCATGGGTAAAAACATCATTAGCTCCAGGCTCACAAGTAGTGACTGATTATTTAGAAAAAGCTGGCTTAAATGTATTTCTTGATAAACTCGGATTTAATTTAGTAGGCTACGGATGTACAACATGCATAGGAAATTCAGGACCATTACCAGAAAATATAATTGATGCAATTAATAAAAAAAATATTTATGCAGTTTCAGTTTTGTCTGGAAATAGAAATTTTGAAGGAAGAATATCACCACATATCAAAGCAAATTATTTAGCATCACCGCCTCTTGTGGTTGCCTATGCACTGGCGGGGTACATGAAATTTGATTTTTATAAAGACTCATTAGGTAAAGATAAAGAAGGTAAGAGTATTTATCTAAAAGATATTTGGCCAACGAACAAAGAAATAGAAGATACTTTAAAAAATGCTCTTAATGCAGAAATGTTTAAAAAAAGATATTCAAATGTTTTAGAAGGGCCTAGACAATGGCAAGAAATAAAAACAGAAAATACTAGTATATATAATTGGGATACCGATTCAACTTATGTGAAAAAACCACCTTTCTTCGAAAATTTAACAGATGAACCAGAAGGATTTAAAGCAATTAAAGATGCGAGACCATTATTAATCTTAGGTGATATGGTTACAACAGATCATATTTCTCCTGCAGGAAGTATTCAAAAAGAAAGCCCAACAGGTGAATATTTTATGAAACATCAAATTTTACCAAAAGATTATAATTCATATGGATCTAGAAGAGGAAACCATGAAGTTATGATGAGAGGCACATTTGCCAATATTAGAATTAAAAATGAGATGGCCCCAGGTACAGAAGGAGGATTTACAAAATTATATCCCGAAGGAAAAGTAACACCAATTTATGATGCTGTTATTGAATATAAAAAAAGAGGTACAGATTTAGTAGTAATAGGCGGAAAAGAGTACGGAACTGGTTCTTCAAGAGATTGGGCAGCGAAAGGCACTAAGTTGTTAGGTGTAAAAGTTGTTATTGCTGAAAGTTTTGAAAGAATTCATAGATCAAATTTAATAGGAATGGGAATTTTACCGTTACAATTTGAAAAAGGTGTGAATAGAACTAGTATTAATTTAATTGGGTCAGAATTAA
>CACGJS010000047.1 GCA_902573385.1 uncultured Pelagibacteraceae bacterium
TTATGAATGCCATTTGATATTAATAAAGAATGATAATTTTGAAGATTTGCTCCTTTAATATCTGTATTTAAATTATCTCCTATACATAATATTTTTTTGTCATTATTATTGGCTGCTTGATTGTAAACCTCCGAAAATGGTTTGCCAAAATATATTACTTCACCTCCCATTTTTTCAAATACCATTGCAACAGACCCTGCGCATAATTCTCTCTTATTACCACGATCTACTATTAAATCTGGATTAGTACAAATCATCTTCTTAGGTATAACTTCGTTAAGCAAATCTTTATAATATTTCAAATCATCTTCATGGTCATGAAATAAACCTGTACATAATAGGTAAGAACAATTTTTAATATCTTCTGATTTTTTTCTCTTAAAATCTATAAATAAATCAAAATCTCTTGATGGTCCAATATGATAAAATGTTTCTTCTAAGTGATTTTTTTTTAAATAACTTAAAGCTGCTTCGCCAGAGGTATATACTTTTTCTTGAATATTTTTACTCATTCCCATATTATTTAAGAATATTTTTACTATTTCATTTGGTCTTGGAGCATTTGTTAGTAAAACATAATCTTTTTTAATTTTATCTATTTCATTTATTGCTAAAATTGCTTCTTTGTGAAGTTTAATTCCATTGTGGATCACACCCCATATATCTATATAAAATAAGTCATAATCATTAACTATTGATCTTAATCCAATATTATCTAAATTTTTGGTCATTGAATGAGGTATAGCTCAAAAAACACTTAAATTCTCGGCTTTTTTGCACTCAGTATTTTTTACCTCTTTACCTTGAAATACTAATGTTTGGTAGCTATATGAGTCGCATATTAATAGGAGAATTTATGAAATTTAAACCGTTACACGACAGAGTTTTAATAGAAGTTTTAGACGGCAGTGAAAAAACTGCTGGCGGAATAATTATCCCTGATACAGCACAAGAAAAACCTCAAGAAGGTAAAGTTGTTGCTGTTGGTGGTGGTGCAAAAACTGAAGATGGAAAACTAATTCCAATGGATGTAAAAGTTGGAGACAAAGTTCTTTTTGGCAAATGGTCAGGAACTGAAGTCAAAATAGATGGCAAAGAATATAGTATAATGAAAGAGTCTGACATTATGGGTATTTCGGGCAAATAAATTAATTTAAAGGAGAAATAAAATGGCAAAAGTTGTGAAATTTGACTCTGAAGCAAGAGCAGCAATGATAAGGGGTGTTAATATTTTAGCTGATACAGTTAAAGTAACACTTGGACCAAAAGGAAGAAATGTAGTTATCGATAAATCTTATGGAGCACCAAGAATTACTAAAGATGGTGTTACTGTTGCTAAAGAAATTGATCTAGAGGATAAATTTGAAAATATGGGAGCACAAATGGTCAAAGAGGTTGCTAGCAAAACAAATGAGGAAGCTGGTGATGGAACAACTACTGCAACTATTTTAGCTCAAGCAATAGTCAAAGAAGGGGTAAAATATGTTACCGCAGGTATGAATCCTATGGATGTTAAAAGAGGAATTGAGTCAGCAGTAGAACATGTTAAGACTAATTTAATTGCTTCTGCTAAAAAAGTTAAAGATAGCGATGAAATTGCTCAGGTTGGAACTATTTCAGCTAATGGTGATAAAGAAATTGGTAACATGATCGCAAAAGCAATGCAAAAAGTTGGTAATGAAGGTGTTATTACTGTCGAAGAAGCAAAAGGAATAGAGACTGAACTAGATGTTGTTGAAGGTATGCAATTTGATAGAGGCTACTTATCACCATACTTTATAACTAACGCTGATAAAATGACTACTGAGTTAGAAAATCCTTTTATATTATTACATGAAAAAAAATTAACTAATTTGCAGCCAATGGTTCCTCTTTTAGAGGCAGTTGTACAAGCAGGCAGACCTTTAATGATTATTTCAGAAGATGTAGAGGGTGAAGCGCTTGCAACTCTTGTGGTGAACAAACTTAGGGGTGGTTTAAAAGTTGTTGCTGTAAAGGCTCCAGGCTTTGGGGATAGAAGAAAGTCAATGCTTGAAGATATAGCAATCTTAACTGGTGGCCAGGTTATTTCTGAAGACTTAGGTGTTAAACTTGAAAATGTTAAACTTACTGACCTTGGATCTTGTAAGAGGGTAAAAGTTGATAAGGATAACAGCACTATAATTAGTGGAAATGGTAAAAAATCTGACATTGAGGCTAGATGTGGTCAAATTAAACAACAAGTTGCAGAAACAACTTCTGATTATGACAGAGAAAAACTTCAAGAAAGATTAGCAAAACTTGCCGGAGGAGTTGCTGTAATCAAAGTAGGTGGAGCAACTGAAGTAGAAGTTAAAGAAAGAAAAGACCGAGTTGAAGATGCTCTTAATGCAACTAGAGCTGCTGTTGAAGAAGGAATAGTAGTGGGTGGTGGTTGTGCTCTTTTATACGCTTCACAAGACCTTGACAAATTGAAGGCCAAAGGTGATGACCAAAAAGCAGGAGTAGCTTTGGTAGGAAAAGCATTACAAGCTCCTATTAG
>CACGJS010000048.1 GCA_902573385.1 uncultured Pelagibacteraceae bacterium
CAGCAATTGATGAAATAAAAACTTTTATACTAAGAACTGCAATTTTCATTGCAATAGTAATTTTTATATTTTCTTTTGTTTTAAATAGATATTTTTTAAAACCTATAAAAAATTTGGTTTCCTACACAAAAATAGTTAAAGAAAAAAGTAAAAAAAAAACAAATATAAATGAATTAAAAAGTCGAAACGATGAATTAGGTGCTCTATCTAACTCATTAGATGATATGACTTTTGAACTTCAAAAAAGAATTTCCAGTGCAGAAAATTTTTCAACTGATTTAGCTCATGAAATAAGAAATCCTTTAACATCTTTAAAAAGTGCTTCAGAAATATTAAATGAAACTGAAGATTCAGATCAAAGAAAAAAATTAATTAATATTCTTAATCATGATGTTCAGAGAATAGAAAGATTAATCACAGATTATTCACAAATGCTAAAAGATGAAGTAGCTTTGAGCAAAGAGAAGATGAAAAAAATCGATTTAAAATTAATAACCCAATCTGTAGTTGATGATTTTAATAATATTTATCAAGTAAAAAGAGGCATCAAGATAAAACAGATTTATATTGATAATTTAGATGAATATTTAATTAATGGAATAGAGAATAGAGTAGAGCAAATAATTGCAAATTTATTGGATAACTCTATATCATTTAGTGAAGATAATCAGATTATTTTTGTTGAGATTTTTAAAAATGACAAAAAACAAATTATTTTAAGAGTTGTTGATCAAGGAAAGGGTTTTAAAGAAAAAAGTACAAAAAAAATATTTAATAGATTTTATAGTGATAGACCAGATAAATTTGGTGAACACTCTGGTTTAGGATTAAATATTGTAAAAAATCTTGTTGATCTTCATGGAGCTACAATTACTGCGTCTAATAATATAGAGCAAAAAGGTGCTAATGTTGAAATTATTTTTCCTAAAATTTAATCAAAAGTTGATTAATTAAATTATTATGTTAGAAACGCGATCAATGGAAGATTATAAAGTAAAAGATATATCACAAGCAGAATTTGGAAGAAAAGAAATTTCTATAGCAGAAACTGAAATGCCAGGACTGATGGCATTAAGAGAAGAATACAAAGGAAAAGAACCTCTAAAGGGGGCAAAAATTTTAGGATGTCTGCATATGACAATTCAAACAGCTGTTTTAATTGAAACTTTAAAAAATCTTGGTGCAGAAGTTAGATGGTCATCATGTAATATCTTTTCTACTCAAGATCATGCAGCCGCAGCTATAGCCAAGGCTGGCATACCAGTATTTGCATGGAAAGGCGAGACTGAAGAAGAATATCTTTGGTGCATAAAGCAAACTATCGAAGGAAAAAAAGATTGGAAGCCAAATATGTTATTAGATGATGGTGGAGATTTAACAGCTATCATGCATAAAGATTACAAAGATTTATTAAAAGATGTTAAGGGTGTTTCGGAAGAAACAACAACTGGTATAAAAGCATTAAATAAGATGGAAAAAAATAATTCATTAATGATACCCGCAATAAACGTTAATGATTCAGTTACAAAATCAAAATTTGATAATCTTTATGGTTGCAGAGAAAGTTTGGTTGATGGAATTAGAAGAGCCACTGATGTTATGATGTCTGGAAAAGTTGCAATTGTAGCTGGTTTTGGAGATGTTGGAAAAGGTAGTGCGGCATCATTAAGACAAAGTGGAGCAAGAGTTATGATAACAGAAGCGGATCCAATATGTGCACTTCAAGCTGCCATGGAAGGCTATGAAGTAGTTTTAATGGATGAAGCAATAAATAAAGCTGATATAGTTGTAACAGCTACAGGAAATAAAGACATTGTTACAGCTGATCATATGAGAAATATGAAAGATAGAGCAATATTATGTAATATTGGTCACTTTGACAACGAGATTCAAGTAGAAGCTTTAAAAAATTATAAGTGGAAAGAGGTTAAACCACAAGTTCATGAGATAGAATTAACGAGTGGAAAAAGAATTATTCTTTTAGCAGAAGGTAGACTGGTTAATTTGGGATGTGCTACAGGACATCCAAGCTTTGTAATGAGCGCATCATTTACTAATCAAGTTATTGCACAAATAGAATTATGGAATAATTATAAAAATTATAAAAATAAAGTTTATGTATTACCTAAGAATCTTGATGAAAAAGTAGCAATGTTACACTTAAAAAAAGTTGGAGCAAAACTTACAAAACTATCAAAAGATCAAGCTGATTATATAAGTGTTGGAACAGAAGGCCCCTTTAAACCAAATGCATATCGCTACTAATAGCGAAATCATAGATATTTCTTTAGAAGTTAAGACTGCTGAGTTAGCTAAAAATTTTTCTCATATTTTAAAAAAAGGAGACGTAGTTTTTTTACATGGAGAAATTGGAGTTGGAAAAACAACATTTATAAGACATTTAATCAATAGTTTTCAAAAAAATAATCAATTAGATTTAACAGAAGTTACTAGCCCAACATTTAATTTAGTGAATGAATATGATGTGGCAAGCTTTA
>CACGJS010000049.1 GCA_902573385.1 uncultured Pelagibacteraceae bacterium
GTAGAATCCAAAAATTCTTGATGAAATTCCTGTTAAGATAAATACTAATACTGCAATTAGAAAAAAGGCAGCAATGTAACCTGAGCCTACATAAAGCAGACTAAGAGCTATATTTATTTTTTTTGTCATAATAAAAAGGTACAGTTATTAACAAACTTAAAAACTATAAATGAGAGTTTTATTTTACTATCGCGGTAGCGAACATATAGGTTTAGAAAGCATAATGGCTTATGTTCAAAGTAAAGGTCATTTAGTTGAATTAATTTATGAACCCGCCCTTGGAGATAACGGATACATTGACATTCCAGCTTTAAATAATTTTTTTTATAATGATGAACTTGTAATAAATAAAGCACTTCGTTTTAAACCAGACTTAATATGTTTCAGTGCAATTACCAATTTATATATGCCAATAAAGAAGCTTGCTAGAAAATTTAAGAAAGTAATGCCAGACATCCCTATTATAGTAGGAGGAATTCACCCAACCTCTTTACCTGAAGAAACAATTTCACAAGACTGTTTTGATATGATTTGTTTAGGCGAAGGCGAGGGTGCAATGGAAGACTTACTTCAAAGAATGAGAGAAAAACGATCTTATAATGATATAAAAAATTTATGGGTAAAAGATTCAACCGGATACATACATAAGAATGATAAAAGACCAGTTATTAGACCATTAGAAAGTTTACCAAATCCTGCTAAATCATTTTTTGCAAAATATGGAGCTCTTACTTCTAGAATAATGATTATGACAACAAGAGGATGTCCTTTTGCATGTACTTTTTGTGTTAATAGTTTTCGTAACGCAGCATATTCAGGAGAAGTTTATTTGAGACAAAGAGCAGTTGATAATGTCATTGCAGATATGGTCGATATTAAAAATAAATATAATCCAAAAAAATTTAGATTTGAGGATGACGTTTTTGCATTTAATCAAAAATGGTTAGATGAGTTTAAAATTGCTTATAAAGAAAAAATTAATTTACCTTTTCATTGTTATGTAACACCGTCAACTGCAAAAGACTCAATTTTAAAAAGTCTTGCTGAAGCTGGATGTGAATCTGTTTCAATGGGTATTCAATCAGGTAGTGAGAAAATCAGAACAAAATTATTGCATAGAAGACATTCAGATGAACTTATAATTGCTGCAGCTGAAAGAATTAAAAAATATGGTTTGAAGCTTCAGGCAGAATATATTTTTGGATTTCCAGAAGAGACACCTGAAGAGATGTGGAAATCTTTTGAACTTAATGATAAATTAAATGCCTACAATACAGCATCATTTATTTTTTATCCATATCCAAAAACAGCATTGGCAGACTATAGCATTGAGAATGGATATTTAAGCAAAGAAGATTATGATAAAATTAAAGATGGTTATGGCTCTTATCACACGAGCTGTTGGTTAGATTTACCATACAAGGATGAAGTTTATAAATTTAATGCAATGCTACCAGTATGGAATGTAACTCCAAAATTTTTAAAACCAATATTAAAAAGGATTTTGCAATGGAAATATGGAGCTATACATAAATTAATATATATGCTTTCAGTTCCTTTAATTGATTTTGATGAATTTATAATAAGAATAAAAGAAATGCCTCACATGATTATGCAAACACGTAGAGCATTAAAAAATGATGATTGGGATAAATCCTATAAAGATAAATACTTAGTAGATTCTGATTATAAGAAATCTATAACACCAACTAGAGATGAAAATATAGAAAATGTTGTCCCTGTACATATAATTGAAAAAGAAAAATTAGAAAAAGAGCAAAAGGAAAAAAGAAGAAAAGCCCATTTTTTCCATGGCAAAATACAATTTCCACAATAAACAATCAAAGTATATTTATAATAAATTTATTATAAACTTAATATATGTTTAATAAAAAATTCAGATGTTAGTTAAATTTAATCTAGTAGATAGAGAAAAAAATAAAATTTCAATCGAAGCAGAAGAAGGAATAACTATTAGAGAAGCAATAATGGAAAAACTGAAACCAGGAAATTTTGGACTTTGCGAGGGCAATAATATTTGTGCCACTTGTCATATTTATGTAGATGAAAATGATTTTAATAAATTAAAACCAATTGAAGACGATGAAAAGGAAACAATGGAAACGAATGATATAGATCAAAAAGAATTCTCAAGACTTAGTTGTCAAATAGAGCTTGAAAAAGAATTGGAAGATATAACCGTAACAATGGAAATTCCAAGACGGTAAAGATACTTAAAAGTTTACTAAATGAAAATTGCACTAGTTGGATCAGGAATTTCTGGATTGAGTGCCGCATATTATTTATCTAAAAAACATGATGTAGATTTATTTGAAAAAGAAAATCAATTTGGAGGTCATGCCAACACAATTAAAGTAAATTATGATAAAAAAAAAGAGGTAGCAATTGATATTGGATTTATGGTTTTTAATAAAAAAACATATCCAAATTTAATTAATT
>CACGJS010000050.1 GCA_902573385.1 uncultured Pelagibacteraceae bacterium
AATTTTTTTTAATTTAGTTTCATTGCTATCTGAAATTTTACTGATCTTAGATGATATAAAATTTTTAACATCACTCTCTATAACTCTTCCCTGTCTTTCACTTCCAGAAATTTGATTAATATCAACTCCAAGTTCTCTTGCAAATTTGCGCGTCTTTGGACTAGCTGGAGAAAGTTTTTTTTCGCTTTTTTCGCTCAAATTTTGATTTGGTATATCCTCTACCGTTATTTCTTCTTGAGGTTTTACTTTTATTTTTTCTTTTTCAATTTTTGACTTCTCATTAACATCTTCCTTATTCTTCTCACTATTTTCTAAAATTAATATGACATCTCCCTCAGAAACCTTATCTCCGACCTTAATATTTACTGACTTAATTTTTCCTTCAAAAGAAGAAGGAATTTCAACGCTTGATTTATCACTTTCTATCGTAATAAGTGGATCTTTTTTAAATATAGATTGACCATTTGAGACCAATACTTCAATTACTTCAACATCCTTAAATTCGCCAATATTTGGAACTTTGACCTCTTTATCTAACATCTTATAATTTTGTTGGCATTGGTTTGTTAATATCAATGTTATATTTTTTGATAGCATCTTTAGCATATTTTGAAGTTATTAATTGCTCTTTAGCTAACACACTTAATCCATAAGCAACTATATGTTCTTTATCAACTTCAAAAAAATTTCTAAGATTCTTTCTTGTATCACTTCTTCCAAATCCATCTGTTCCTAAAGAATAAAAACTTTTTTTTGTGTATGGTCTAATTTGATCTGAATTTATTCTCATATAATCAGAAGCTGCCATTATCGGGCCTTCTTTTTTTCCCAAACATTTTTCTAAAAAGGAAATTTTTTGTTCTTTATCCGGGTTTAAAAGATTATATCTCTCAACTTCCATGCCATCTTTTCTTAATTCATTAAAACTAGTAACACTCCATATTTCACTATCTATTTTATATTCATTTTGAAGAATTTCGGCACCAGCTAACATTTCTCTTAAAATAGTTCCAGATCCCAAAAGTTGAATTTTAGTTTTCCTATATTTATTAAATTCTCTTATCTTATACATTCCTTTAAGAATTCCTTCTTCACAGCTTTTATCTGCTGGCATAGCAGGGTGTGGGTAATTTTCATTCATAGTAGTTATGTAATAAAAAACATTTTCATTTTTTTCATGCATTCTTCTTAAACCTTCTCTAAAAATAACAGCTAATTCATAGTGAAAAGTAGGATCATAACTTACACAATTGGGTACTGTTGAAGCTATTAAATGACTATGTCCATCTTGATGTTGTAAGCCTTCCCCAGCTAAAGTTGTCCTTCCAGCTGTTGCGCCAATTAAAAAACCTCTTGTTTGGCTATCTCCAGCAGCCCATGCAAGGTCTCCTACTCTTTGAAAGCCAAACATAGAATAAAAAATATAAATTGGTATCATTTCAATATCATGATTTGTGTAGGCTGTTCCTGCGGCTATCCATGATGACATGGCTCCTGCTTCATTGATTCCTTCTTCAAGTACTTGCCCACTTTTTTCTTCTCTATATGAACTTAATTGAGCTGCATCCTCAGGTTCATATTTTTGTCCTTCATGAGCATAAATTCCTATTTTTTGAAAAAAACCTTCCATTCCAAAAGTTCTTGCTTCATCTGGAATAATAGGAACTAATCTTGGTGCAACATTTTTGTCTCTAAGTAAATTTGTTAACATTCTAACTAATGCCATAGTTGTAGACATTTCTTTTTCACCAGTTGATATTTTCATAAAATTAAAAATATCTTTTGGTGGTGTTTTAATCGGCTTAGAATAGGATGTTCTTTCAGGAAGAAAACCACCAAGTCTCATTCTTCTTTCTTTAATGTATTTAATTTCAGGAGATTTATTATCAGGTTTAAAATATTCAACTTTTTTTACTTGTTCATCTGTTAAAGGAACATCAAAGCGATCACGATAGTACAATAAATCATCTACATCTAATTTTTTTGTCTGATGCGAGGTATTAACACTTTCACCAGTTTTACCCATTCCATAACCCTTTATAGTTTTAGCTATTATAACAGTTGGACTGCCTTCATTTTTCATAGCCTTATCATATGCTGCAAAAACTTTATGGGGATCATGACCTCCTCTGTTTAATCTCCAAATATCTTTATCTGATAGAGCAGAAACTAATTCTTTCGTTTCTTTATATTTTCCAAAAAAATTTTCTCTTACATACAAACCATCTCTAGCTTTCATGGCTTGATACTCTCCATCTACTGTTTCATTCATAACTTTAACTAAATGGCCTGTTTTGTCATTTGCTATTAATGAATCCCAATATGAGCCCCAAATGACCTT
>CACGJS010000051.1 GCA_902573385.1 uncultured Pelagibacteraceae bacterium
TAATAGAGTAGACACTACTAGTAATAATTTGAATAACCCAAAAACTTGTTATACTAAGTTTAATAATAAAAATATTGTAAATGTATTTAGAAATGGGTTGCCAATTGCTTTTATTTCAAATTAAATGCAAATTTTTATATATAATATGGAGAGTTGGGTGAGCCGGTTTAAACCAGCAGTTTGCTAAATTGCCGTAGGGGGTAACCTCTACCGTGGGTTCGAATCCCACACTCTCCGCCATTACTGTATTAAGCTATTAATTTTAATTTTTTTATCGATACATTTGCCAATTACATAATGTGATAACCCGTTAGGATGTCCATCACCTTGAACAATGTATTTTTGCCCTTTGGGCATTAAACATTTTATATGATTTATGTTATTATTCTTCAAAAATAAATCATATTTTTTAGATCTGTCATCATTAAAATCTTCAAGAAATAATAAAACAAATTTTGAATTATTTTTTAATGATAACTTATTCATTTCTTTAATTATTGATAAGGATATTTCTGTTTGTTTTTTTTCTCTAATTAATGATCTTATTTTCATAATTCTTTTTTCAATTTTTGCTACTAAAGCTGAATTTTCACCAAATGGAAGAGTTAGATATTGAATTGGTGGGTATTTTATTAATTTCTTTTCCTTATCTATAGAACTATAGGGTAGACTAATGAATCCTCTTTTAGAAAAAAAATTTAATAAATACATCCATGAACCTGCAGCTGTATTTCTTATTTCATGATGTGGTATTAATCCATATATAACTAATTTAATTTTATCTTTATTTTTAAAAACTTTTTCTAACATTAATAAAGACTGATAACCTCCATAACCACCTACGCCAAAATTATATATTTTATGACTCATATTATTTTTTTGAAATATATAAGAAAAGGTTTGATCATCACTAACTGCCCATCCTTGAGTTATAGATCCTCCAATAAAAATAATTTTATCTTTATTTTGATCTATGCTGCCTGTAAATCGACTTTTATCTTTATTAATAGTTAGATATGTTTCTTTACCATCCTTAGACCAAGGTCTAAACTTATGATTACCTATTTTTGGCCTCCATCCTAAAACAGGATCGGGAATATTAATTAAAGGTTCATTAATTGTAAAATCTGGATTTTTTCTTGGCAAATCACCTTTGAGTCTAAGCGTTATTTCAATAATAATTGACAAAAAAAATATTGATAAGAAAATTAATGATATATTTTTAAATTTCATGAATTGATTGCTAAGTAAATTTATCTTAATTATTTAACAAATCTCCATTTAATAATATGATATAAATAAGTAAAGAAATGCCACCATTTAACTTTTTTTCCTTCATCATATTTTCTTGAATTTATTGTTATTGGTACTTCAAAAATTTTAATATTTTTATTTTTTGATATTTTAGCAGTAATTTCAGGTTCAATTTCAAATCCATCTGATGTAATTTCTAAATTTTTAATAATTTCTTTTTTAAAAACTTTATAACCAGTGGCTATGTCAGTAAATATTTTATTAAACAATAAATTTGTTAAAAAGGTAACTAATATATTTGCTATATAGTTTGGAAAACCAACAATGTTAGTTGCACGAGCTCTTGTTAATCTAGAACCATAAACAACATCTGCATTATAGATATAAAACGGCTCTAATAAATCTTTATAATCATTAGGAGAGTATTCCAAATCACCATCTTGGAATAGTATTAAATCACCATTTGCTTCTTTGAGAGCATTTTTTATATTAGCTCCTTTTCCATTGTTAATTTTTCTATAAAGAACTTTTATTCTATGGTCATTAAGTGATTTTAAAATTTCTTTAGTGCCGTCATAAGAATTATTATCTGATATGATAACCTCGAGATCTAAATTACCAATATTTGCATTTAATACAGTTTCAACACAAGTTTTGATAGTGTCTTTCTCATTGTATACCGGTATCAATACAGATAATTTTTTAAACATATATCATTGTATCATTAATTTTGTTTTACAGGTAATTTTAAAGTTTCTTTATCACTATGAATATTATTTAAAGTACTTACAACTAGTGAAATTTTTTCCAAAGATTCAAATTTAAACCAATTACCTGGCGGAACAATAATCATTGAATGATTTTTTTTTCCAATTGTTATAACTTTTTTTTTTAAATCAATTTTTTTTGCGAATGTAAATTTTACTTTGCCGAATGGTACCGTGATTAGACATTGATTTTTTTTATGAAAATTCCAACCTTTAGTTTTATTCTTTTTGATTTCAGTAAAATATATCTCGCCA
>CACGJS010000052.1 GCA_902573385.1 uncultured Pelagibacteraceae bacterium
ACAGCTTCATATGGAGCTCTTCCTCTAGTTCCACACGACTCTAGTAATGAAGAGTGAAACCAACCTCTATGTTGATCTGTGCCTTCTAAATACATTGAAGCAGGCCATTTAAGGTCTTTTCTCTTTTCTAAAACAAATGCATGAGTGGAACCACTATCAAACCATACCTCTACAATATCGCTTAATTTTTCATAATCATTTGGATTGTACTTGTCACCAAGAAGTCTTTTCCAATCATCAAAAAACCAGCAATCTGAGCCTTCTTTTTCATAAATATTTGCAATATTTTCAATCACTGAATCATCAATTAGTATTTCTCTAGTTTTTTTATGAATAAAAATTGGTAAAGGAACTCCCCAAACTCTTTGTCTTGAAACACACCAGTCTGGTCTAGTTTCAATCATTGCTTTTATTCTCTCTCTACCTTTAGTTGGATAAAACTTTGTATCAGCAATTGCTTTTAATGCTGTTTTTCTGAGATCATGACTTTCCATTGAAATAAACCATTGTGGTGTAGCTCTATGAACTAAAGGAGCTTTTGATCTCCATGAATGAGGGTAAGAATGAACTAGTTGTCCATTTGTTAATAATTTTTTTTGTTCTTTTAATTTCTCTATTATGACTGGGTTTGCTTTAAAAATATGAGTACCTTCAAAAAAGGGAACGTTTTTAGTATATTTTCCGTCTCCATCAACTGTCTCAATAGCTTTTATTCCATGATTTAAACAAAGGTTAAAATCATCAGGACCATGACTTGGAGCGCAATGTACAATTCCAGTTCCTTGTTCTGTCGTAACAAACCTGGCTTTTAACATTGGGATTTCATAATTATATCCAAATTTTGAAAATGGATGACTGCAATTAGTATTTTTGAATTCTTTTCCTTTAAACCTTTTTATTTCTTTGTATTTTTTTATATCACACTCTTTTATCACAGAATTTAATAGAGCCTCTGCTATTACTATTTTTTTATTTTTAAAATCTCCTTCATCATTTAATTGAATAATTAAATATTCTAAACTTTCATTATATGCTAAAGCTTTATTCGCTGGTATAGTCCAAGGTGTTGTGGTCCATATAATAATATCAGATCCTTCTAATTCTTTAATATTTGATTTTTTCACAGAAAAAGCTGCATAGATAGTGTCTGATTTATGATCGTAATATTCAACCTCTGCATCTGCTAAAGCTGTTTTTTCTACTGTAGACCAGAGAACAGGTTTAAACCCTCTATATAAACTTCCTTCTTTTAAAAACTTTCCTAATTCTCTAACTATTTGAGCTTCAGCATCAAAACTCATTGTTGAATAATGATTTTCCCAGTCACCAACAACACCTAACCTTTTAAATTGTTCTTTATGTACTTCAATCCATTTTTCAGCAAATAATCTACATTCTTTTCTGAATTCAATAATAGGAACTTCATTTTTATTTTTTTTATTTTTTTTATACTTTTCTTCAATTTTCCATTCAATTGGTAATCCATGACAATCCCATCCAGGCACGTAAACAGAATCTTTACCACTCATTTGATGAAATTTAACAATAATATCTTTAAGTATTTTGTTTAACGCTGTTCCCATATGAATGTTTCCGTTTGCATATGGTGGACCATCATGAAGAACAAATTTTTCTTTTCCTTCGCTAGATTTTCTAAGCTTTTTATATAAATCAATTTTATCCCAATATTTTAATATTTCCGGTTCTTTGTTTTGCAAATTGGCCTTCATTGAGAAAGCTGTTTTAGGTAGATTTATATTCTCTTTACTCATTTTTAACTTTGCTTTGCTATTCTTAAATCAGAATTAATTTGTTTTCTAAGTTCGTCAATATTTTTAAATTTTTTTTCTTTTCTTATAAATTTTATAAACTCAACAGATAGATGCTTATTATAGAGATTTCCAGAAAAATTAAAAATATGCACTTCTAATAAAATTTTTTTTTGCTTAAAAGTTGGTCTATAACCAAGATTTGCTATCCCTTTTAGATAAGATTTTTTATTCTTTTTATAAACTCTAACTGCATAAACTCCTGGCTTTGCAATTACATAATCCTTAATATCAATATTACATGTTGGAAAACCAATTTTTTTACCTTGCTGTCTTCCTTTTTGAACAATTCCTTCTATTGACCATTTTCTTTTTAAAAGTTTATTAGCTTTATTTAGCTCTCCTAACATTAAAAAATTTCTAATTAATGTGGATGAAACAACTTTATCTTTTAAAACTAAAGGTTTTGGTTTAATAATT
>CACGJS010000053.1 GCA_902573385.1 uncultured Pelagibacteraceae bacterium
GCATTATTAAATAATAGACAAGAATACCTCCTAAAAAAAAAAGTATAGGAGTTAAAATCAAATATGGCATTATGGCTATTTTTTCGTGTTTATATAAACCAGGAGCTATAAACTTCCAAATTTGCATTAATATAAAAGGACACGTCGCAAAAAAAGCAGCAAAAAAAGAAACCTTCAAATAAGTTAAAAAAGTTTCCTGCAATGCTGTAAATATCAATCTTCTATTAGTACCATCATCTTGTACAGCCGCTGCATATGGATTAACTAAAAAACCATATATATATTCAGCAAAAAAATAACATCCAATAAAAAAAATAAATAAAAAAATAAATGAATGAATCAATCTTTTTCTTAATTCCGTTAGATGACCAATAAAACTATTATCATTATCTTTATTCTTCATCGTCTTTTTTTAGATTTTTTTTATCTTTTAAATCGTTATCTATAATTTCATTATCAAGTTCCGAAACTTCTGATTGAATATTACTGACATATCTTTTTACAGAACCAACCCAAGATCCTACTTTTTTTAACATAATTGGAAAATCTTTTGGACCAACAACTATTATTGCTACTGCCACAATTAATAATATCTCAAACCAGCCAATTGTAGGCATCAAACTTATTCTTTATTGTTAGAATCTTGATTGTTAGAATCTTGATTATTTTCAGAAATATTTTTTGGTTCAGAATCTTCATTACTATCTGTAGCCATACCTTTTTTAAAACTTTTAATACCTTTTGCTACATCACCCATTAAACTGGATATTTTACCTCTTCCAAATAATAGCACAACTAGTATTACAACTATTGCTATTTGCCAAAAACCTATACTCATAGAAAGTTTATAACCTTTTTAAATTAAATTTAAAAGCAAATTTATTCCTGTTTATCACTTTTTAGGGTGCTGGTAAGCATTTCATCAATGTTTGAATAAATATTCTCTTTTTTTTGAATTTGCTTTTCTTTATAAAATTTTCCAGTTCCAAAAATTGAAGAATCTATATTTGTATTATCAATTAATCCAGATGAACCAAGTTCATCTATAGTTGGAAGATCGCTTAATTTTTGTAAACTAAAATGATTTAAAAAGTTATCTGTAGTAGCATATTGAATCGGTTTTCCAGGAACATCTTTTCTACCGTTTGGTTTAACCCAATTCAATTCCATAAGTATTTCTAAAGTATTTGTACCAAAAGCAACACCTCTAATTTCTTCAATTTCAGATCTAGTGACTGGTTGATGATAAACAATAATTGCTAAAGTTTCTATTGCTGCTTGAGATAATTTTTTTTCTATTGTTTTTTGTTGTGACATTAAATTAGATAAATTTTCAGCAGTTCTAAAAGACCATTTATTTGAAATACATATTAAATTAATCCCTCGATTAGAATAAATCATTTTAAGTTTTTCAAGTGTTTTGGGCACGTTAATTTTTTTAGAAATTTTGGACTCTATTGTATCTATATCTAGAGGTTCACTAGCGGCAAAAATTATAGCTTCAACTTCTCTATCACCTTCACTAATATTATTTGGGAAACTAACAATATTATCTTTATTAATTTTTTTTGTTTTACTCATTAATTTTCTTTAATATAAATATTATCAAATAATTTTTCTTGTTTCATATTAATATTTCCTTCTTTAACAAGCTCAAGTGAGCCAGCAAAGATACCAGCTTTGCCAGTTCTTTTATAGTTTTTTTTATTTTTAAAATTTGTGGGTATTAAATCATTGATATTTTTCCATTCGAAAAGTTGACCAAAAAAGGATTTGATTGTTTTTATACCTTCTTCAGTTGTAAAAACTGGTAACTTTGGAATATTCATTTTATGAAAATCTTTTGTCATTATAATCGTTGAATAAGATTTTAAAAGTTCATATAATGTAATTGAATAACTTGAACTATAAATTGATTTTATATTCCCTCTAATGCCTCTTACAAATACATCTTTTCCTAGTCTTTTTCTTTTAAGCATTTGATCTGACAATAATCTAATTAATTCTAACTTTTTGAGTTGTAATTTTAATTGTTCAGCTACTTCTAATGCCTTAAATTCTTCTTCTGCAGATTCAGGTAATAAAAGTTTTGATTTAAGATATGTTAACCATGTAGCAATTAATAAATGTTCAGAAGCAACTTCCAAATTTAAATTTTTTTCATTTTTAATATAATCATGAAATTGATCAGCAAGTAATGTAATTGAAATTGATTCTAAATTTAC
>CACGJS010000054.1 GCA_902573385.1 uncultured Pelagibacteraceae bacterium
TAATGTTAGTTGCTATAATTTCAATTTATTGGATCTCTGGCACTACAGATATAGTTAAACTATATGAAATAGGTATAGATCCTAAATACCAAAACTTATTATGGCTGGCATTTTTCAGCTCATTTGCAGTCAAAACACCTATGTGGCCTGTTCACACCTGGCTACCCGATGCTCATGTAGAAGCTCCAACGGCAGGATCAGTTCTACTAGCTGCTATTTTATTAAAAATGGCTGGATATGGTTTTATAAGGTTTTCTCTAGGTTTATTTCCATTATCATCAGAATTGTTTACACCATTAATCTACTCATTAAGTTTAATTGCAATTATTTACACATCTCTAGTTGCCCTAATGCAAGATGATATGAAAAAATTAATAGCATACTCTTCTGTAGCTCATATGGGGTATGTTACTCTAGGTATTTTTACAATTACACAGCAAGGTATTGAAGGAAGTATATTCCAGATGATAAGTCATGGGCTTGTGTCTGCTGCATTGTTTTTTTGTGTTGGTGTAGTTTATGAGCGTATTCATTCTAGATTAATTAAAACTTATGGTGGACTTGTTTCTGTTATGCCAAAATATTCAATTTTATTTATGCTTTTTACTTTAGCAGCACTAGGATTGCCTGGAACCAGTGGTTTTATAGGTGAATTTTTAATTTTGATGGGCGCATTTAAAGATAATTTTTTGGTAGCAATTATTGCAAGCCTAGGAGTAATTTTTGGTGCCGCATATATGTTGTGGTTATATAGAAGAGTAGTTTTTGGAAAATTAGTTAATAAAGATCTTTTAAAAATTTTAGATTTAAATAATGCAGAAAAATTTATTCTATGGAGTTTGGCTATACCTGTTCTTTTTATTGGCTTTTATCCAGAACCTTTAATAACAACAATTGAAATTTCTGTAAAAAACTTAATAGAAATGTATAATTTTAACTTGAATATGTATTTGCCGGAGGTGTCAAAATAATGAATAATATATATTTTGTTTCACCTGAAATTTTTATTTCTTTATCGATAATGTTTTTATTGATCTTGGGTGTTTTTAAAAAAAATAGTGAAAATTTAATTCATAATCTATCAATTGGAGTTTTATTGATCACAGGAATTTTAATTTCAAATAATCCTTTTGATTCAAATGTTTTATTATTTAGTGGAAGCTATATCATAGATAATCTTTCTTCATTTATGAAAATCCTTACTATTTTAGGAGGAGCTATTGTTTTATCAATTTCTACAAAATATTTAAAGTTGTTTAAAATATTTTTAATTGAGTATCCAGTCTTAATACTTTGCTCTGTTTTAGGAATGATGGTAATGATTAGTTCAAATGACCTTATAGTATTTTATGTTGGTCTTGAATTACAATCTTTATCTTTGTATGTCTTAGCCTCATTTAATAGAAATGAAAAAAAATCCTCTGAAGCTGGACTTAAATATTTTGTATTGAGCGCCCTGTCTTCAGGCTTATTGCTTTATGGTTGTTCTTTAATTTATGGATTTTCAGGATCAACTAATTTTAATGTTATTGGTGATTTAATGAATTCTGTAAATTATGGTCTGACATTTGGAATAGTTTTTGTATTAGTAGGACTGGCTTTCAAAATTTCAGCAGTTCCATTTCATATGTGGGCACCTGACGTATATGAGGGGTCGCCAACTTCAGTAACATTATTTTTTGCTATTGTTCCTAAAGTAGCTGCTTTGACCGTATTCATTAGATTTTTATACGTTCCCTTTCTTAACATGATTGAGCAATGGCAACCAATTATAATTTTTATATCTATAGCTTCAATGATATTTGGTGCTGTTGCAGCAATAGGTCAAAAAAATTTAAAAAGATTAGTTGCATATAGCTCTATTGGTCATATTGGTTATGCATTAGCAGGTTTATCTGTTGGGACTAATGAAGGTATACAAAGTTCATTAGTTTATATTTCAATTTATTTGGTTATGAATCTAGGATTATTTAGTTGTTTATTTATGCTGAAAAGAGATGATCAATATTTTGAAACTATTCAGGATTTATCAGGATTATCTAAAAATCATCCCGTTATATCTTTATCTTTACTCATAGTACTCTTTTCTTTAGCTGGCATACCTCCTTTAGCAGGTTTTTTTGCT